>NATJ01000120.1 GCA_002085305.1 Epsilonproteobacteria bacterium 4484_65
TTGCTTTTAGACCAAGATCTTCAAACTTGTAGGTAGCAGCTACTTTCCAGGTATCTGTGTCAGCAAAGAACATATGTCTTGTAACCATACCTTGTGTAAATGCCGGCATACCACCCCAAGGAGTGATGATCCCACCATTCATTGCAGCATCACTGTCACTTGTTACAGAATAAGCAGCATATCCACTAAGACCATCAAATGATGCACCTAGCTTAGCTGCAAAATAGTTACTGTCTACTGAAGCTGCAAAGGCATCACCAATATCACTTTCGTTGATGTATTGCGCAGAAGCTTTCATTTTTACACTATCACTTAAAAGACAGTTCCAGCCATAATCAGCTTGCAAATAGACCGCATTAAGAATATCCCATGCGATGTAATCCCATGCTTGTAGTTTTAAACCTTCTATACCTGTATAGATCGCTGCCAAAGCAGTAACACCAGCCGTCTCATTATCAATACTGCCATCACCATTGATATCGTTATAGCCTAATGCAATAGTTCCCATATTTGCAAAACTACCACTTGTACCTTCTTTATAGCCAAGACCATAACCACTCTGTAAAGAGAGTGCACTCGGTGCACCATATACATTTGAAAAGGTACCGGTTGTTTCTCTGAATACATGAGCAGCAATTAATGTAGTATTCTCTACATCTTTATTGCTAAGAACTGCTGCTTCAAAAAGGTTGGGTAACATTCTTGCATCATCAGCACCAGCCATTGGTGTATCAAGTCTTACACGACCTGCTTGAATATTTGTGTTCCCAAATGCATAATTAACATATGCTTGTCCAATAAATGCATAATTATCAAATGCATCACCATAAAGTGATGGATCATAACTTGCAGAGCCTATGACATCTGCATCCTCACTATGAATATCAAATCCATAAGTACCATAGGCTGCAACTACAGCAGTAAAACCATTAAAATTTGGTGATTTATAACCAATGTACCCACCTGTTGCAAGTGAATTACGGTTATTAACAAGTGATCCTGAATAGGTTCTGTCAATATAAAAAGTTCGAGACTGTCCAAAAACCTCTCCCCAATCTTTTTCTGCCTCTGCCACTACAGGCTCTACAGGGGTAATGTCTCCACCCGCCATGACCATTGTTGATGCTATAACTGATAGCAATACTGTCTTTTTCATTGTTTCCTCCATATTAAAACTCAATTTTATTATGAAAGATGAAAATAGCATTGGCATAGCATTGTGATTATTGACGAGGATAGTAGATATAAAAAAACGTGTTTGTAACATTCTGTTACATAATTATTTATAAATCAATGGTTTTTATTGATCCTGTAGCCTATTCCCTTTAGACTCTCTATGAGATCTTCTTTAATGACTTGTTTTACTCTATGCATCTCTGCCCTTATTGTGGCATTATCTACATGGTTGTCATGCCAAACATAGTGTCTCAGCATATCAAAGTCTACTATTTTGTTGATATTACAGGCAAACAGATTAATGATCTGTGCCTGTTTGGGAGTGAGTGTTTGTTCTTCATTATCAAATAGCAATCTCTGCTTGTCAAGATCATACACATACATTTTACTGATCTTGACCAGACTTTTTGCTTCTATATTTGCCATTTTAAGCAGTCGGTCTATGTGTAATGTAAGTTCTTTTAGATGAAAAGGTTTTTTTAAGTAGTCGTAGCATCCCAGCTCATAGGCTTTGCTTATCTGCTCTATCTCAGTAATGGCAGAGATGAAGATCGTTGGTACAAACATTTTTTCTTTTTGTAACTTTTCAAGTAAAGAAAGCCCATCTATGGAGGGAGTATTGATATCAAAAATAAAAAGGTCATAGCTATTTACCATACAGTTTTTAAATGCTTCTTCTCCATCTTCAAATGCATCTACTTCATATCCTGTATCTGTTAAGTATTCAACCATTGCACTTTGCAACATCAATTCATCTTCAAGTAATAATAGTTTCATTTAATGTACCTTTCCAAACCTATAGATAAATGCTGTTATATTATCATCAGATTGTACTTCTATCTCTATATTTTCTTTTTTACAGATCGTATAGACTATTTCCAGACCCAATCCAAAGCCGCCTTTTACATCATCTTCACGCCTATATGCTTTAAATATGCTTTTTGTATCTTCTATTTTAGGGGAAATACTTATAAATTTCAATACAGTTTCTTCTTCATCCTGAATAAGAGACACTTTTACCTCTGTCCCTTTATTGGCATATTTAATAGCATTGGACAGGTTATTGTCTATGATCCTTTGCAACTCCTCTTCAGAAAAGTAAAGCCAAATATCATCCTGGATCTCCGATATGATGTTATGCCTGTTACCCAGTGCGATTTCCGAAAAAAAGTCGATCCTGTCTTCAAGAAATATAGACATATTCAAATTCTTTTTCTCATACACAAAACGGTCTTTTTTCACCATATAACTTAGATCAGAATATATATTACTGATGATTTTACTCGCTGCTTCTATCTTTGAAAGGTACCTATTCTCCCCCTCTTTCATTTTAAATAGATCAATATGTGTCATGATCACCGCCAGTGGTGTATTGATCTCATGGATAGAGTGCTTGATGAAACTATCTTGTGCTTTTACCAAAGAGTCACTAAATGCTTTCTCTTTTTCAAGTAGATCATTTTGAATACTCAAATATTTTGTTTTCTGCTCAACTTTTGATTCCAGTGTCAGATTCATCTCTCTAAGTTTTTGTTTTCTCTGGCGAATGACAGTGATCATTGCATTAATGTAATGTACCATTTTTTTAAACTCATAGAGTCGTATTTTGTTTTCATCCATCATAATATAAGAAGATGATGCTTCTTCAACCCCAAGGTTCAAATGATTTTGCATAAGAGATCTTGGGACTAAGTGTGCCGGTAGTTGGCTTTAGCCATTGATATTTCACAAAACCACCCTCTTTTTTTTGTGAAATATTTATAAGATCTTTGATGACCATGACACCATTGGTATCTCTGGTATCATAAAGGTTTTTACCTACATTTTGCTTCTGTACAGGATCGGAAAGCACGATTCCGTTAAAATCATAGATAAATATATATCCCGTACCATCTTGCCGTCCATAAAGTTGCTCTATAGCATGAAGTATCTGTTTCTTCAAGATATGTTCATCTTGTTGGACATTTCTATGTTTATATGCATTATTAATGAAACCAAGTACACGTGTAGTATCAAACACAATGCTGTCTTTTTGTTTTTGGATAAAAGAGGTTTGCATACTTTTAGCTTCATTGTCAAAGTTCTGATACTCTTTATAGGCAACAATGGATGTAAATACAATAATAACAACAAACATCATAAGCATAGCAGCAATATGTATGCCTGCTATGGTTTTATGTTTGAATATGTTCAGAGACATGTTATCTTTAGATAACCTCTATCTTTTCCACAACATCCAGCCCAAATCCTGCAAGTCCTACGAATTCAGTATCTTTAGTACTTGTAAGAAGATTGATATTTTTAATACCCAGGTCTTTAAGTATCTGAGCACCTACACCAAACTCTCTAGCTTGCTCTTGTGAGATGACTTTTGTGTCAAGAAAAACAAGTACACCACCATTTTGTTTCAGATAATCTATGGAGTTGTTAAGTGCAGAAAAACGTTTATCATCGAGCATAAGATCAATATCTGTACCAATATTATGAAATTTTACATTTGCGGTCTCATGTGACTTGTAGAACTGCATCACTGTATGTGTTCTGTCTAAGTGATCTTGATAAATGATCTTTTCTACTTTTATTCCTCTTAGCTCACTCTCTTCTTCAGATATACGTTTTATCAATTGTTCATTTGCCAAACGATACTCAACGATGTCAGAGATGTACACAATAGCCATATCATGCTCTTTAGAAAAGATCTCAAGGTCATCCATACGTGCCATTTTTCCATCATCTTTGATGATCTCGCAGATGACTGCCGCAGGAGCAAGTCCAGCCAGCTTACATATATCTACAGAACCCTCTGTATGTCCGGTACGTACCAACACCCCACCATCTTTAGCGATAAGTGGGAAGATGTGTCCAGGACGTACAAAGTCATCTGCTACGGTCAAAGGGTTTGAAAGCTTAGAGATACAGTCATCTCTCTCTGCTGCAGAGATACCTGTCTCAGCATTCGTAGAATCTATCGAAACTGTAAATGCTGTTTCATAGTTGGAAACATTATTGCTTACCATAGGCATAAGGTCAAGCTTAGCTGCTATCTCTTTGGTTACAGGCGTACAGATGAGCCCTCTTGCCTCTTTTGCCATGAAATTAACCATATCAGGTGTAGAAAATGTCGCTGCATAGACAAGATCACCCTCATTTTCTCGATCTTCATCATCCATCATGATGATCATCTTCCCTCTTTTTATTTCATCTATCGCTTTCTCTACTCTTTTTATTGCATCTGTTGACATCATTGCTCCATTACTAATACATATATTTATTTATTTTATTGAGGCTATTATACCTTTTCATACTTCATATCCATCATTTTAATACTTGATTTTAAACTTTTTACATTATTTTTTACATATCTCTTGACATGTGAAACATTTGGTGCTATAATGCCGTCCACATAAGCAGTAAGCTTGTGAAGATTGGGGTATCGCCAAGCGGTAAGGCACTAGTTTTTGGTACTGGTATTCGGGGGTTCGAATCCCTCTACCCCATCCACCAATTTATAATTTAAATAATTCCAAATAGATTTTATTATCTTACATCCTGTCGCGGGATAGAGCAGTTTGGTAGCTCGTCGGGCTCATAACCCGAAGGTCATAGGTTCAAATCCTATTCCCGCAACCAATTATTTAATTTATACCAATGTAGATTGAAAAATCTATACTTCCTGTCGCGGGATAGAGCAGTTTGGTAGCTCGTTGGGCTCATAACCCAAAGGTCGCAAGTTCAAATCTTGCTCCCGCAACCAATTCAAACTCCCAATACACCGTCAACATAGGCTATTCGGTACTAAATCACTATTTATCAATAATGCTTATGTACATATACTAGGTCAGAGGTTTAAATCCTTTTCTTTCAACCAATTTAAACTCCCAATATACAGACAATATAAGCAATCAAAATAAACATTTTTATATACCTTATATTTATAAGGACAACACATTATGGTAACACTTGCAATCACATATCTAATTTTTTGAAAAACGCCAATTCTAAACACAAATTCCAATTCTAATTACGAAGTCAGCAAATATCCAAGAGTCAACACTTGCGTCTATATCAGTAAGTATGGGGAAAATAAGGGGTAAAAAAACACGTCCTGAAATTTTGCTATTATGTCAGCAGAAACAAAAGTCAACAACCTTATTTCATGCGTATGAGCTAAAACTAGGTCTATAAGTTATTTTATGTTGCGGATATTGTATCAAAAAAGGAGAATTAACA
>NATJ01000025.1 GCA_002085305.1 Epsilonproteobacteria bacterium 4484_65
ACTCTGGTTTATCAAAAAGATTTTTTGCTTTATCATCCAAGCAAAATCCTTTTACTTCCCCATCTACCACTTCTATGAAATCAATGCGACCCTCTCTCTGACTCACTTCATCAAGCGTATCACAATAACTTACAGCCTTCTCTTGAAACTCTTTCTCTATCATCATCTTATCTACTTTTGACTGCCCTACATTAGACATGGTAAAGTCAAAATGTTCATCCGTGATATTTAAGGCAATTGCAGTTGCATTGATACCATTATGCTTCATGATCTTATTAAAATACTTGCGCATATATCCAGTCTGAGCATTGTGACCCAAGATGGTACATAAGCCTGTATCTGGTTTTATCTCGTCTGGTCTCATGGCTCACCTTTATCTACATCTTCATTATTACTAATTTCTTTCATCCATACAGCATTATTATGTAAGGACATCGCTTCTTCCTCTTCTACCATACAGCGTGGACAAGCTTGCTCCCCGCCTGTATAGGTAAAGTTATTGCCACACTCATTACAACGTTTGATGTTAAAAGTTGCCAGGGTTCTTTGTGCAGGTTCAAAAAACTCTTTTATTTCAAAGCCACTTTGAAGATGTATGGAGTCTGGTTCACAGGCATCATGACATAAACGGCACTTCACACAGAGCATCGCATCAAAGTGTATAAGTGAAAACTTACCATTTGACGAGAGTGCTCCAGTTGGACAGATACGATGACATATCTGACAGTTAGTACAACTCTCATCTATAAACTTTTGAGAGGTAAAACTCACCTCTTCTTCTGGCAAGACTTCATAAACATCCGGTACACCTGCTCGTTTAAGTGCTGTAAAGAGTATCTTTCGTTTATTTGGCAGTTGCTTATCTTTTATTTTTTCAATAACAGAAACATCTATTTCAAATTTTTGCATTTCATCTGCATCTACTGCATCATCAAATGCTTTTTTATGTTTCACTGCACCTTTGAGTGAAGCATTACCTAAAAATGAACGTCTTGAGGTAGTCTCTTTTTTGGGTTCGTTATTTTCTGTCTCATTTTTCTGTGCTACATAATTACTATCTAACTGCTTACCTGAAAAGCTGGACAATACAAAGTTTGCTTCTTCTATGCTCTTTTCAATATGTTCAAAAAGCAGTGATGTCTCGTCATAAGAACTTAGATCAACAGTAATAGTCTCTTCACTTACCAAAGCCAATGAGATCAAATGCTCTACACTCAAGACAGAGATACAAGGTACATTTATCTTAGGCGATATCAATCGTATTTTAGACTCTAAAAAGCTAAAGAAAAACTCTGTCGTCGAAAAATCAGACAGAGAAAAAGCTTCTGTAGGACAGACACCTACACAAGCAGATGCTTCAACACCTGTAGAGAGTGCAAAATTTGGTAGATGCTCTACTATCTGAATACTCTCGGGGCATACATCCACACATTTAGTACACTGGGAGAATTTACTTACTGCTCTTACACAGGAAGCAACATCAAAATGTAACTTCATCTACTGCTCGACGCTCGGGGCAGCACAATGTTGTGCAAGTTTTTCATTTACATACTCAAAATCACTTAACAAGAATTCTAAAGCAAGTTCAGAACCATCATGATAGAGTGGTGTACGTGACTCTCTTTTCGCATTAATCAAAAAGAGTGGTGTCCACTCAAGAAGATGCTCTTTGAGGAAAGCTCTTTGTACTTCAAGAAGTTCACAAATACCCTCTCTGTCATCTACCTCCAATGCTTTTTGAAGTGCTGTACAAAGCATATACATAAACTCTAACTCTACACCAATGTGGTCAGCACTTACCACTCTGGCCGTATCAAGTTCAACACGGAAATCAAGGTCATTATAGAGTTCAACTACAGGGTTGTCTCCCCCACTCTCTATCATCTGGTCATCTCTGGTATAGAAACTTTCATATGGTACAAGGTGCATTAAAAAGAGATTGGTAAAGTCAACATTGTAATACTGCTCTATTAACTCAGAGTTTGAAAGCTCTTTACGTTTATTCCAATCTCTATAGTTGGGAAAAAATGAAAGCAGTGTTTCATCTTTTTCAATGTTTTCCAAAAATGCTTCATCTACTTCTACAAGCATCAATCTTGATATCAATGCATAAATTGCTATACGGTTTTCTATCTCTTGTTTCATCATATTCATATATTTATAACCTTTTTTGTAGGGTGTTGTCTCCTGACAACACCAATTGAACACCAAATTTTAATATAAAGGGTGTAGTGAGGACACAATACCCTACGCAAATTTTAATTTTTGCATAATATACCACTTTCAAGATAAATAAATAATAAGAAAATTAGTTATCTGGGAAATTGTATTTTGTAACGTGGGCATTCCTGCCCACGAAAATATTTACTCTATATAAGATTTACAGAATATGCTTTGTCAGACAATGGTACTGCCGGACGCTTAATGTGCTTAGGTCTTCTCAATGTATCAGTACTGTCAAGTGGACGAGTCAATTTGTCTCTCCATGCTTGATAAACTTTCATATTGTTATCATAGTTCACATAAATATCACCGATCTGATCATCTTTGCCTGCAAGCTCCATACTCACTTTCTGGTGCCATGCATGGTTCCCGGCAATAGGATCCGGATGTGAAGCAGCTACAGCATTTTGCCATGAACCACTCAAGCCATCCCACCAAATGTTATCAAGGTCTTTATTGTACTCTTTAAACTGCCATGAGTCTTTATTCTCATTCATACCATCTATGATACCTTGTGTTGGCTTGAGTGTACCCTCTTTACCATCCATAGTCATCTCATACAATGGTGCACCAACACCCATGATACCAAGCTTATGCTCAAATCCTGGAATATCAACAGCATTTTTAAGTTTCCATCTACCTGCATGGTGAGAACAAGCTAGAACACCTGGCATTGTACCTTCTGTTGGTACAGCCATAGCGATAAAGTAACCTGACTCAAGACCAGAAACTGTATCTGAGATAGTTACTTTAACCGCATCTCCTCTTTTGATACCAAGGCGTTTTGCATCTTCAGTATAAACCCACACCGGGTTATGGTTTTGAGAGATCTCCATAAGGTGTTTAGAGTTCACTGAACGTGTATGGATATTGTATGGCAATCTAAATACAGTATTCAATGCAAAATCATTCTCTTTGACCATAAAGTCATGGTGTACCTGTGTAACAATATGCGTCATTTTCTTTCTATCTTCTTTGTTTGTCGGATAGATAGGTATAGCATACTCAGGCCATTTCCACTCTTTGAACCACTCACAGTAGAAGTCAAGCTTCTTAGTCAATGTATGGAAACCTTGCATAAGCTCACCATCCACTTCAACACCAATCGCTTTTTCTTTACCATGACTGTCTTTTGCAAGTATAACACCAAACTCATCTTTTCTTACATCATTTTTATGATACTCATGACCGTGAGAAATATAAGTGTCTCCTACTTTCTTAATAGGTCTCTCTTGTGGTTTAAAGATATTATCTTCTTCCAGCCATGTACCTCTATCTCTCATCATCTCATAGTTAGGGTACTTAGAGTCAGGGTATGCTGCTTTTGCTGCTTTTTTAAGGTTAGGAAGTTTGTCAAATGCTGCTTGATACCACTCAGGGATCGTTACTGCTCTTGTAGGATCTTCTTTTGAAGCCCAGTACTTTCTTACACCAAGAGAACCATCAGGATCTACATAATGAGTCATAATATTTGCCCAGAACTCTACTTCTTCCCAAACTTCACCAAGACCTGCTTTAATGTGTGCCTCAAGTGTTGCTCTAGTTGGATCTTTTGGCTTCCAACCCATTTTTTCCAATGCAACTCTAAGTGCCGGGTTACGGAAACTTAACCATCTTGATGGTTGTGTTGCTTCAGAGTGTTGGTCATGTCTTTCACCAGCAAGTCCAACAGGAAGAATAAAGTCACAATACCAGTTTGTCTCAGACCATGTAGGTGAGAGGTTAAATGACATTTCGATCTTATCTTCTCTTTTAAGTGCTTCGATCCATCTAAATCCATCTGGATTGATCCAAACCGGGTTATACATACGTGGGATCCAAACAGCCAATTTCTCAGGTACATTCAACCCTTTAGAGTTCCATTTCTTTCTCCACTCATCATCCATAAGAAGGTGAGGCATGATATGGCTCATCTCATAAGAACTCAGTGGATACTCAGGTGGCCAAGCGATCTCGTTCCATACATCAACTTTAGGAGGTCTTTCCCCTGCTTGCGCAGCTTTATCACCTTTACCATTCACTGAAATAACATGCCAGTGGTGAAGTCCAACTCCACCTTTGTCACCAGCCATAGCTCCACGAAGCACAAATGGTAAGAATGCAGATCTTGCGATCATCCAACCACCTTTATGCCCTATCGGTCCTGCTCTCCAAATGTATGTTGCTACTCTTGCACCAGCATCAATGAACATATCATAAAGTTTCTCTACGATTCTTTTTTCGATACGACACTCTTCCGCCACAAAATCAAGTGTATAAGGAGAGTACATTTCACCGATCATCGTAATGAACTCTTCATAACTGTCACCAGCTGGTACTGACTTGATATACTTTTTCTCTACAAGGTATGCAAGATACTCTCTATCTTTCATCAGTCTGTCCCAGTTTACCCAGTTTTTCACAAACTCATGGTTTACAAGAGACTTACCGTCAATACCTGTTTCGTTAAGGATTCTGTTTGCAAGATAGAGATAAAGTGCTGTCTCTGTCCCTGGCCAACAAGGTACCCATAAGTCTGCCATACCGGCAGAGTTGGAGAGTCTTGGATCCATAACAACAAGTTTTGCACCTTTTTTACGTGCATCGGCAATACGACCTGCTGCCTGCTGGAAGTAGTGACCTGCATCTGCTGCGTGAGAAGACTGAAGGAAGATCAACTTTGCATTAGACCAATCCGGAGAGTTTCTATCATCATTTGACCACTGTATCGTACCTTGTCTAGCACCTGCAGAACAGATGTTTGTATGTGAATCATACCCATCAAGACCCATTGAGTGAGGTACACGGTGACCAAATCCATTTTCATTTGGACGACCTACGTGATACATGATAGACTTTTTAGAGATCTCATCACCAACTTTTAGCGTATCGTGCATTTTCTTACCGATCTTCGCCATTGCTTCATCCCAAGTAGTTCTTACCCACTTACCTTCACCTCTTTTAGAACCTGGAGCTCTCATGAGTGGGAAAGGAATTCTGTCCGGATCATACATTTGTGACTGAGTTGCATAACCCTTTGCACAGTTTCTACCACGGCTACCTGCATGAAGCGGGTTACCCATGTATTTACGTACTGCAAGTTGTCCACCTGCCTTGTATGTAGAAAGGTCAACCCATGCAGTCAGACCACATGATGCTTCACAATTTGAACATGATGTAGGAACCAGCATGTATTCGGTCGCTTGGATCCCATCAGGATTATCTGCGCTCTGCACACCATTTCTCCCTGTTCCACCTCTTTTCCAGTCATTTCCATCAAGCTCTGTAAAGCTATCCCACTCTTCAAGCGGCGGATAGAATGAAAGTGTTTTAGGTGTAGGTGTAAACTTACTGTCTGCAACAGCTGGGGTATCAGCTACTGTTTTAAATACACCTGCAGCAAGTGTTGCACCTGCTACAGAGTATGCTGTACCTTTAAGAAAAGTTCTTCTACTCTCTACAAATGTAGGTTGTTCATTATTATTCATTGATTTTGTCATATATATACTCCTTAACTCAACGGTAACATTTGTGGGATTTTAAGCCATACATCTTTTACAAGATAGAGCCCAATCAATGCTAAAATAGCTGCAAATCTAAGCAACGTTTTATTGTCATTCTTCATGTTGCTAACAGCCAGGAAGAATGGAATGATAAATCCAAGAACCATACCAAACCAGAATTCAACATTATATGCACCACCTGAATGCACATATGCCAATGTTGCTTCTGCTTCAGCTGATTTGAATGAGAAGAAATACTCACCCATATACATCATAAAAGAGAAGAATGTAGCCACTGCTATAACAAGAGCTAGATCTTTTCTGCTCTCTTTACTCCAAGCATCCGCTACTAAAATAAGTGCCGCTGAACCAACCATAAGTGCTGCCCAGATCATTTGCATCACTTCTGTTGGTGCCTGCCATAACTCTCTCGCAGATGATTGTGCCATAATGATCGCTGTATAAGTCGTTACAGGGATCGCTAAAAAGACAACATAAGGGAAGATAGTCTCATAAAAACTACTGATCCCTCTTACTTTCTTTCCAACAGCACAGTGCTTTCTGAAGTCAGGGAAGGCATCAAACCCACCGATAAGCATCATCACAGTAATAAGTCCTGTAAAGAGTGAAGCTAACCATGCACCTACCGTGATCGCAGAAGTCCAGTGCGGGTGCAAGAAGATGTTGACCATTCTATACGGCTGGTGAAGATCCACCAAAGTAAAGAGTAAGAATACATTCAGTGCGACAAATGAGATAAGTGGCATCGTCCATCTAAGGTTCGGCATATCCTCTTTTTTATGTCTATAGAGTAAAAATGCACCTACAAGTATAACGCCTGTACCGATACTTTTTGCCCACATATTAAGTGTGATCATCCAACCCCAGATAATACCCGGAAGTGCAACATCCAATGTTACAACAGCTTGTGTTGCGTGTATTGTACTTTCTACCATCTTAGTGACCTCCCTCTTGCTCGTGTGATTCAGCATCTGTTGCTGACTCGATCAAACTTTTATTATCCAACTCTCCATGCCCTGTAAACGGAGCTAAGAATCTATCTAGAACACCATGGTTCTTATCACCAACAGCTTCAAGATGTGTAATATTGTTAAAGAGGCTATACCCTTCAATTCTCTGATGTGCAAGAGGATCAAGTGTATACGTACCTCCACCCACATAATAATGCTTAGGATTTGTATGTTTTTCAGGTTTTCTTACCTGAACACCACCTTGATGCTCCATGATATATTGTGAGATATGACTTGTGTCATCTTCAACATCACCAAAGATATTTGCTTCAACAGGACATGCAACTACACATGCCGGCATCATACCACTTTCGATACGGTGCGCACAGTATGTACATTTATCTGCTGTATTTGTCTCAGGGTCCATATAGATCGCTCCATAAGGACATGCCATCATACAACCTGCACAACCGATACATCTCGCACTGTCAATATTCACGATCCCATTTTCAAGATAATGTAATGCTGATACCGGACAGATACGCTCACACGGTGCATTTTCACAATGGTTACAACGCAATGGCGTAAAAGATCTTGATGCGTCCGGGAATGTCCCGATATCAATATATTTTACACGTAAACGCCAAGAGCCAAGTGGCACTTCATTTTCCACTTTACAAGCGATCTCACAACCTTTACAACCCATACATAGGTTAAGGTCAACTAAGAAACCTAGTTTCATACTTCCTCCTTGATATTAATTATCAGTATATGCTTATTGTAGTAAATAAGTTTTTTGAATACGTCTTAATTGTATTGTATAAACTGTTAACTTAATATGATTTCACTGAGAAATATTGTTTTTTTATATGATAATGCGTAAAAATGGGCAATTTGGTTTCGTTTTAAAATAATACTTCAATCTTTCTCATCGGCATTATAAAAAAAATACATGTTAAAAAAGTTATTCTAAAAATTAAATGAAAAAGTAGATCCCTCATTTTCTTTACTTTGAATGTCAAGCTTACTCTTATGTAATGAAAGGATGGTTTTAACGATAGAGAGACCAAGACCCATGGAATTATCCCAGTTGTGCGTACCTGATCGGTAGAATTTTTTAGTCACTTTATCTATATCTTGATCACTGATACCTACACCCTTATCACTCACTGAAATACGGTTTTCTTCTATCTCTACAAGCACCTCATCTTTAGAATATTTCAATGCATTCTCTATAAGGTTTTTTAGTACCACTTCCATGAGTGTACGGTCTGCTACTACAATATGAGATTCACCTTTTACGAGTATTTCCCTGTTTTTGTACTGTTCTTCCAATGCAAGTTTTATCTCTTGGGTCAAAGTATACATATCAAAAGAGCTTTTATGCAGTGTTGCCTCACCACTCTCAAACTTATTCCACAAGATCAGACGACCTAGAAGTGCTTCTATTTTATTACCATTGTTATAAATTTTACTTAAAAATTTCTCTTGCAATGGCTTAGGAATATCCGGGTCATCCTGCAAAGTTTGTGAGTATCCCATAATAGAGGCGATTGGATTACGGAATTCGTGTGTAATAGCTGAAATCATATCAGCACGCTGCCGATTTTTAAGTTTAAGCTTTGCGTTATAACGCTGCTTGATATCTTCTCTTTTTTTAGCTTTTTTAAGTGCCCCAATAAGATTTTGGTTTATCTCTTCAAACTCTTGCGTAAAAAAATGTGCTTCGTAATCGATCTGATCTATCTCTTCAAGGTTTGCCAAATATTTATTTAATATGATCAACTCTTTTTGCATACGTGCTGCACCACGGTAAATGAAAAAAATGAAAATTAAAAATGCTAAAGCAATAAGCAAAATGGGAGTTATTCCATCCTGTCCATCTGGAGTTGCGAGAACAAGAAATATAGAAAAAACGATAAATAGAAGTACAGCTATGGTGACCAATCTGGCCATAACATACTCTTTAAAGTGTGGACGTGTAAAGAGCATGACTAAAAACTATCCTCTTGCCATGTAAGTGTACTTTTTGTGTCAGATTTTTCCGGCATACTATTTTTCATAATTTAGAGACTTTTTGCTTTTAGTATTTTCTTTTCGACATCAGAAATATAACTCAAGAAATCCTCTACATTAAAATAGCCGACCACTGATTCTATCACTTCTTTTTCAGGTGTCATGAAAAAGATGCTGGGAACACCGTAGATGATCGGTAGATCTTTTACATCATCTTCATTTTCTCTCATCACTTTTACTGTAATGTATGACTTGAGTTTTTTTTGTACGTTCTCATCTCCCAGTGTACGATGCTTCATCTTTTTACACCATCTACAGTTCTCACCGCCAGACTATTTCTCCTGCAAAAAGTGTCGTTGAAAATATCAACTCAGAAAAAACACGATGAAGCTTTTCTACTTCTTCGATAGAAGTTCTTTCGTTTGGTGCATGGATCGTATCGTTGATCACACCAAACTCGATCACATCTATGCCGTACGCTGCAATGAAACGTGCATCACTTGTACCACCTGCTGTAGAGTGTTTAGGTGTAATACCGCATACGTTCTTGATACTCTCATCTATCGCATGTACAACCGGTCTGTCCGTCTCTGTAATAAAAGGTTTTGCAGATTGACTCAGTGCAAGATCATACTTCATACCGGAGAAATATCGATGCACAAAATCTTCTACATCTTGAATGGAAGTCTTGGTGGAGTTACGTACATTGAACATCATTTTCAGCTTCCCTGGAGTAACATTGGTCACTTCCATACCGGCACGTATATCGGTGATCACAAATTGGCTTGGTCCAAAGTTTGCATCACCTTCATCCAGGTTAACCCCTGCCATCGAAGGCAAGACCTGTGCCACTTTATGGATAGGGTTCGTTGCTTTTTCAGGATATGCTGCATGTCCCTGCATACCATGTTTTTCGATCACACCATTGATGGAACCTCTTCGTCCCACTTTGATAGCATCACCAAAAATATTCTCACATGTCGGCTCTGCAACAATACAACTTTCAGGCAGAAGATCTATCTCTTTGAGATGTTCCAGCATGATCTGGGTTCCGTATTTTGCTTCACCTTCTTCATCTGAAGTAAGCAATATAGAGAGTCGTCCTTCAAAGTGATCAGCTTCACTGCAAGCCTGTACAAAAGCAGCTACACCACTCTTCATATCTTGCGTGCCGCGGGCATAGATCTTACCCTCTTTAATGACAGGAACAAAAGGGTTTGTTTCCCAACCATCACCAGCAGGTACAACATCAACATGCCCTGCAAAACAGAGATGTGGACCATTAGAGAACTTTTTAGTTAAGAAAAGATTTTTCACCCCTTCCTTATTGACATAGATAGCTTCATATCCATCAAGATATTCTTCGATAAATTTCAGAGATCCCGCATCATCAGGTGTTACAGATTCAAAACTTAACAGTTTTAAAAGTAAGTCAACTACATTCATTACTTATCTTTCTATCTCGCCACGGTAAGAGACGATACCACCAGAGTGGTTGATCACTCTGGAATGCCCATTGCTTCTAAAAACATTTTGAACTTGTCCGCTTCTATTGCCTGTACGACAAGTAAAAATAACCACTTTATCTTTTGCCTCATCAAAAAAAGCTTGAGCCCATGATTGAAAATCTGAAGTGGGTTTAAGCATATCTACACCTTTAAGATGTCCCATCTCATACTCCATGCTTTCACGTACATCAACTAAAAGAAAATCTGCTTCACCATTTTCTCTTGCTTTTAAGAGTGTTTCTAAATTTTCTGAATTGATATTATCTGTTGCCAATAATTCGTGCACTACTATCCTTCAATATTAAAATAATATTGAATTATAGTCAATAATAATTATAATTTACTTTGACACTTCATCTTCTTCCACTTTTTTCAATTCTTCTTTTGCTAATGCTTTAGCTTCTTTTTCTTTGATCTGCTCTTCTCTATGTTCTGGTGTACAAAAAATTTGACAATGACAAATACCCGTTTCAGGTATTTCTTTTTCTATGGCTGGCTTACAAGGACAGATTCTGTCATCTGAACTTTTAAACTTGCCTGGTCTAGACTCATCTGGATCAACCATGAAGCAGGGGCAAAATCTTTTACCAAAAAGTAATCTATGTCGTGCAAGTCCAAGCGTTACACCTTCATTCACATCCTCGTTGGCACTATATACCCAACCTTGACTCTCACATACTTTATCTGTAAATTTTTCTGTTTTTACCAACTCTGCTTTAAACTCTTCTGAGTTCATATCCAACTGCTGCATCATCATGTATCCTTAATGTTGTTTTCTTTTGTAGTTATATCTTAAACTAAATTAATATATAATAAGAAAAATCACCACAGGGTACATAATGCAAATAGATCATACTGTTTTGGCTAAACTGGAAACACTTTCTCATCTTCGTATAGATGACTCAAAAAAAGAAGAGGTCATGGGACAGCTCACTGAAATACTTGGCTACATAGACAACCTCAATGAACTTGATACCGATGCATTGAGTGCCTCTTTCTCAACACTTGAAGGTGGTACACCACTCAGAGAAGATACTC
>NATJ01000121.1 GCA_002085305.1 Epsilonproteobacteria bacterium 4484_65
AAAGATCATAAGGCTAGTATTTGCAACAATAGCTACTCTTATGATCAATGGTTGTGGTATGTCGCACCTTAGCTACAATAACAAGCAACTTATTGTTCAGGTAGAAAAAGAGTATCTACAGATGGATGGTACCCTACTCAGTGAGCACAGAGATAATTTCAGCAGTCTATTCCTCAGTCAAAAGATTTTACGTTTAAATGAAGGTAACCTTGTTGTATATGAAGATGCAAGAACAGATTTGGCCTATGAATTTGAACCACCGATCACACGAAGTATTAAAATCATATTTGAGGCTAAAAGCGTAATAATGGTTTATGCAAAAAGCCATCTCTATGCCTATCAACTCATACTGAAAAATGGAAAGATTCTCAATGTTATTGCGCAGCAGGGGGATACACAGCAGCTTAAATTTGTCTATGGATTGAGTACGGCGCAGCTTAATAAAATGTTAAAGCAGCTAGATACTGATGCCGTAGGAGTCCACTATAAGCAAGTGATCAGACTAATAGATGAGCATGAAGCCATCTTAAGTAAATGGGATGTACAGAAAGTTCATTTTGTACCCCTTGTAGTTCCTCTGGCTCGAATGAGCGGAAGGTAGTAGTTCCTTATGCAAAAGATTATACCTTATCTTGCCATACTCATTGTTATCATATATGCTGTCTATAATGCAAAGTTCCATAACCCCAAAAAAGTGGATACACATACTCATACAAACTATGAAGAGCATATCAAAACACATAAGACCACAACACACTATGAAGATGAGCTCTCTCATATCAATACAGATGAATATACTAAAGAGTACATCATAAGAGTCATTGATCATGGCTCAAACATACTGGATTTTAAAGGTGGTGAAATGGAGGGTGGTTTTGCTGCACATGATGATGCAGAGAAGATCGCCTGTTATGTGATGGAATTTTCCGGTAAAAAATGTACTGCACCCTACCCTAAAAATGCTGCCATGTTTTATACCAGTATCTGTGGAGGGTGCCATGGAGATGACGGTAAAGGTTTGGGGGGAACCTACCCTGACCTTACAAAAGCTAAACTGCTAGGCATAGAGAAAAGAGAAAGCTTTCTGAGGTCCATGAGTATGCACAAATAATCATGCTATAATCTCACCAAATTAAAAAATTGGGTATCTCTATGTATAAAATCTTCCTCACTCTTATACTATTGTTCTCAACTATGCATGCCAAAGACCTCTCCCCTATAGCTGAAATAGAAGCTTCCGGGCTTGTAAGTGATTTTGTAGAAGACAATGGATTACTGTATGTAGCTACAGATGCCGGTTGCGTAGACATCATAGACCTTAGTACACAAAAGATAGTCAGTAAGATACAAATAGCACCTCTAGCAACAGCTATGGGAGACTTTGTCCCTGCTCGTATACACAGTATTGATAGATTTCAAGGAAAAACACTTTTTGTAAGTTCTGGTGAAAGTGCCTATAGGAATGTATGGGTACATGATGGTGTACGACTGCGTAAAATCGTAGATGAAAAACAGCAGATCATGCCAAAACGGGCATTTTTTGCCAATGATGGACAGGTGGTATTTGGTACTTTTGGTTCTAATGTAATACTCTATGACAATAAAGAGAGTTACAAACTGTATGATAGTCATATCTCTGAAAGTACGATGGGTGGTATGATCCTAAGTCATGATAGAAAAAAAATGGTGGTATCTGATGAGAGTGGTACAGTAAGAGTTCTAGATGTAAAAAGTTCTCAAGTGGAAAAAGTCTTCTCGTCTGAACATGTAGACAATATTTACCGTGTTGCATACAGCAATGAACTCATCATCACAGCAGGACAAGATAGACGCGTAGGCGTTTATTCTCTTGACGGCAAAGTATCCTATCATATAAAAAGTGACTTTTTGGTTTACAGTGTAGGGCTAAGTCCTAGCGGAAAGACAGGCATTTACTCCAGTGGCACAAATAATCACTTACAGCTTTTTAACACTAAAGATGGAAGTAAAACAGACCGTCTTGTAGGACATTATGCTTCAGTGAATAAAATTATGTTTATTGCTGAGCATGCACTTGTGAGTGCAGGTGATGAAAATACGATCTTTTTCTGGATGATCAACAACTAAACACTTTAAATAATGATTTTTTTCAGTAAATAAGCTTAACACTAAGAAAACAAGCTACAATATATGCGATGAAAGATGAGGTACGAGTTCATCTATCGTGTGTTAACAGTGTGTTTATAAGCTCTGCTATACCCCGAAAGACTCTCACCGATTTGGATTCCGCTTATATTAGGGATAACCCATAAGTGAATATTATTACCCAAAGGTACAAAAATGGCAGAATTAGTAAACGGAACTGTTAAATGGTTCAACGATGAAAAAGGTTATGGATTTATCCAACAAGAAAATGGTGGAGCAGATGTATTCGTACATTTCCGTCAAGTAAATAACGACAGTGGTGGACGTGTAACACTTGCTGAAGGTCAAGCAGTAACATTTGAAGTTGGTGAAGGTCAAAAAGGCCCACAAGCTGAGAACGTAACTCCACTCTAGTAGTGAGTTATTGCAGGCATCTCGCCTGCAAATTAAATTTCCCTATATTTTCTACTTTCTAATAACTTACTTTTAAATCTTTATCATAAGCTATTTCAAACAATACTTCTATATTTTTATTTTCATGTGCAGCTAGTGTAAGTTTTATCTCTATTTTACCGTCTTTGAGAAGTTTATAATTCACTTTTTTATCTGATCTTACTTCTAAAAGTTTTACTTTTATCTCTTCTGTTGTAGAAGTTGGTATACGTTCTGTTACAGTCAATGTTTTGGGTGTATCAGATTTATTGGTTACTTTTCGTTCCACCTTTATATCTAACTCTGCTTGTGTATAAAGTCTGTATTTCCCCTCTCTATACTCCCCTACTGCTTTATCATTGATGGTAGTTTGTGCTGATCTTACTTTCCATTGATTATTGTCTATTTGAAGTTTTGGTGTAAAGCTGCATGTATGAAATGCTGTTGTATTTCTGTAAGGGAACACACGTATATCACACTGAAGTGGTACCTTCCATTGTGTAACCTGCACATCTACAGGCATACCGGTAGAAGGGAGGGAAAGATCTTTGACCTGATACTCTCTTGCATTCAAATAGTTTGCTACAGGAGCAGGATCTGTTCCTGCTGCCATAGCCATTTCCATCATCGGTTCATCTTGCATAGCAATAGCTCTTTTTGATTTTGCATAACTTCTTTTTGGTCGTGGTATAGTTTTACTTACGATCCAGGGAGAAAAGTGTATAGGTCTAATGTAACGATGTGCCGGTCGATAGAAGAACATTGCATCGTCAGCTTGCATATCTATACCGCTTTTGTTTGTAATGGAAAGGTATTGCGTCACAGTTACACTCTTCTTATCAGCAATATCAGCTTCATAAAAAGTGGAAAAGGAGAGCTGACCATAAGGAAGTGTAAGTTCCAGCTCTTCTGGACATGATCGTCTACTGCTAAGTGCATTTGGTGTAGGTGCTTGTCGCTCAAAATCTTTTGACAGTAATGCCAACTCTTCTGTAAGTATAGTTGTTTCTATAGAAAGTCTTGCCTGTTCTGTCCCAATTATTTTTGCTGATTTTATCCAAGAGACAGCATCAAATGAAGTGGGTTGAGGAAGTGATACAAGGGTGTTTAATACTTTTATGTTTGCCTGAGTAGCTTTAAGTTTCTGTACCGTTCCTTTTATCTCAGTCAACTCCTGGCAAAGTCGATCATCACTTGGACAGGCAGAGCTAGCCTTAAGAGGGACAACACTGCCTTTACATTTAGCTTCTAACCCTTTTGCAAAGCCTAAAAAGGATGTTTCAGGTTGAAATGTATAGGTTGCACTGTCTTGATAGATAGCCAAAGAAGAGGCTTGATTTAATCCGGTACTTAAAAGTAGTCCCAACGTGAGTGATTTAGCAAAAGTAAATGCTTGCATGAATTATCCTTAAAAGTGATATGGATAATTATAACCTATTATTTTGTAGTATTGTTCTCTTTTGCATGAGATAAATAGTTTTCATTTTTCTTTTGCAGATAATCATAAATAGCCTTTACCTCTTCATCGGTCAGGTAGTACCTGGGCATGATCTCATGATAGCTGCTTACACTTTTGATCATAGTCCGGAGGCTCTCTTTACGTATATCAGAGCCTTTTATAGCCTGCTTACCATGAATATCACGAAACTCTACTATAGTTGTACCTGCACCATCTTTTCCATGACATTGAGAGCAACTGACTCCCCTAGGATTATTGTAAAGCATTTCACCATACTCATAGTGTGAAATAAAATCTTCATTTGCTCCCAGTAAAAGCGGTAGTAAAACTAATAATCTCTTCATGATAGCGCATCTCAATGCAACTTATCGATGGTAAAGCTTTAGCCAAAAAAGTACAAGATTCTGTATCTACTGGAGTTGAACAACTTAAACAGGAAAAAAATATCGTTCCTGGACTTGCAGTACTGCTTATAGGCGATGATCCGGCGAGTCACTCCTATGTGAAGATGAAAGCAAAAGCGTGTGAAAAAGTCGGTTTTTATTCTATCACTCACAACATGCCTGACACTATTTCGCAAGATGAGATCATAGCAACCATTGAAATGATGAATAACAACCCTCGTATAGATGGTATCTTGGTACAATTACCATTGCCTAAACATGTAGATACAGATAAGATCCTTGAAGTCATTGACCCTACAAAAGATGTGGATGGTTTTCATCCGTACAATGTGGGTCGTTTAGTGACTGGTTTGGATGGGTTTGTAGCTTGTACGCCACTGGGCGTAATGAAAATGTTTGAAGAGTATAACATCGACCTGAAAAGTAAAGATGTATGTGTAGTGGGTGCAAGCAATATCGTAGGTAAACCTATGGCATCTTTGCTTCTTAATGCTGAGGCTACAGTGACTGTAACACACATCTTTACTAAAGATCTCAAGACACATACAAGTAAAGCTGACATTGTTGTTGTGGGTGTAGGTGTACCCGGACTCATCAAAGAAGATATGGTTAAAGACGGTGCTATTGTTATCGATATCGGTATCAACCGCAGAGAAGACGGTTCACTGGTTGGTGATGTAGATTTTGCAAATGTCAGTGCAAAATGTTCCTATATAACACCTGTCCCGGGTGGTGTTGGTCCTATGACCATAGCAATGCTTTTGAGTAATACACTCAAAGCTGCTAAAGGTAGAATATAATGAAGAAATTTTTAAACGTTCTCTATAGATTTTCAAGTTCCTGGACAGGTACGATCATCATCGTACTTTTCCTTATCTTTTTTGTGGCGCAGTCTTTTGTTATTCCATCAGGATCGATGAAAAGAACACAACTTATAGGTGATTTTCTTTTTGCCAAAAAGTTCTCATATGGTATTCCTACCCCTCATTTACCTTGGTTAGAGATACCACTTTTACCGGATTTTAACAATAACGGTCATCTTATAGAAGGCCCTAGGCCACAAAGAGAAGATATCGTTATTTTCCGTTACCCTAAAAACAACAAAATACACTATGTAAAACGTTGTGTGGCTGTAGGTGGTGATGAACTTATCTATGCAAACAAAAAGCTACTTATTCACTTCCATGAAGGAGATGAGTATATTAAAAAAACCTATCCTAAAGAGAAAATTATCTCTCTTAGAGATAAATTATGGGTAGAAAATCCATATATGGATAAGTATCCCGGTATCCAGTACGTACCCGAAGGTATCGATATCTTTGAAGCACTGCTTCGCTACTACTCGTACAACAAAGAGATAGATATGATTCCGGTGATGATAGACGATCTCAAAACACCTGTATATGAATTAGGAAGTAAAGCTATCAATGCGCTCTATACAAAAGTAGAGGATGATCATTTTTATATGGTAGGTGATAACCGTGACAACTCAAACGACAGTCGTTTCTGGGGTTCAGTACCCTATAAACTTATCGTAGGTAAACCCT
>NATJ01000122.1 GCA_002085305.1 Epsilonproteobacteria bacterium 4484_65
ACTTTCAGGTCTGGGTATCGCAGGTGCGGCTATAGCATTTGCTGCAAAAGACAGTATTTCCAATATCTTCGGCTCGATCTCCATCCTTGTCGGAGACGTCTTTGAACAGGGTGACTGGATCGAAACAAAAGATGTCAACGGTACAGTTGTTGAGATCGGCCTGCGGGCTTCAACCATACGTACTTTTGACAATGCTCTCATCTCTATCCCCAACTCTGAACTAGCGAACCATGGTGTCAAGAACTGGAGCAGAAGAAGCATAGGCCGACGTATCAAGATGAATATCGGTCTCACCTATCAGTCGGATTT
Source organism: Epsilonproteobacteria bacterium 4484_65 (assembly GCA_002085305.1). GTDB lineage: Bacteria > Campylobacterota > Campylobacteria > Campylobacterales > Sulfurovaceae > Sulfurovum. Next base: position 310 of record NATJ01000122.1, read on the forward strand.
CGATGATATTCGTCAAGCTATTGTTGATATCAGATCTATGCTCAAAGAGCACCCCGGTATTGCAAATGAGCGTACATCATATCAAAATTCATATCGTCAGGCCAAACTGGTCTCTACTGAAGATTTTAAAGGGGTCAAACGTACCACCCTGGTCTATATGGATGAATTTGCTGATTCAAGTATCAATATCCTTGTTTACTGCTTTACCCGTTCTGTTGTTTGGAGTGAATGGCTTGAGATCAAAGAGGATGTGATGTTCAAAATAGCAGATATACTCAAGAAGAACAATCTTGACTTTGCCTATCCGACCCTGACACTGCATCAGGCAGAAGAAGAAACTAAAGAGATCAAAGATCAGGCTAAGTAATATGCCTACCTTCTCCTCTTGCGTCTATAGTTCTCCCCTCTCAGATAGATACGCTTCAGATCTGGCCTGGCATAACGTATATAATTATGACGTGTTACCAAGACTGGCATACCCACTTTTGCCCATTTAAAAAGAAGTTGGATATCAGCATGATCCACATGTATACAGCCATGAGAAGTATGATCTATACTCCCCTTATGCAGTGCATGTCCCCATCTGGTAAAGAAGATGCTGTAGTCCATATTGTTGCTACCGTCGTCTTCCGGGTATTTTTTGGATGTGTAGTAACGTTTCTTCCAGAGTACTTTCCATTTTCCTGAAGGAGTGAATCCTGCCTCCTCTCCCGATGAGATACCTCCACTCAGCCAGACAGTCCCATCTCTATCTACAGCATAGAACCTCCCATCACTATCTTCTTCTCTGACAGATACAAGAATAAAATCTTTCCCTGTCATATCTATCTCATGTTCTACACCCTGTTTGTTAATATAAACAAATTCAGTTTTTGAGACAGGTATCACTTCTCTATCTTGTGCAAAGAGAAGTGTAGTGAAAAGAAAAATAGTAATACCGATATATTTCATTACCAATCCTCAATTTACTGTAAAATCTTTTTATTTAATAAAAGTATAGCTCAAAAAATCAAGCTAAATGTTTAATTTATGTCTCTGAATTATTATTATTTTTTATATTAACACATAATTATTAACCATTAAGTCAATAATGATATGCTTCTTAAGATTTAAAAGGGCGCAATAAATTTCAGAGATAATATATTGGTTGATAATATTTTCCATATGCCTTTTTCTGCTATTTGCTACAAATTACATAAATCCGTCAATATGACATACTTTTTCAATCTAAAAAATTATCCTGCTACAATCTAAATATGATTTTACACCTAGACCTAGATTGCTTTTTTGCTGCTGCCCACAGAATTAATAATCCTCACTTAGATAATATTCCTATAGCTGTTGGAGGAAGAAGTAATCTTAGTATCTTTGAGAGAAAAAAAGAGACAAGACATCTCAGTGCTATAGAAGGTGCATTTACAAGCTCCATACTTAGCAGTAACGGAGATAAAACATTCAAAGAGTATTTCGTAGATCCTGATGGAAGAGTAAGAGGTATTATCACTACATCATCTTATGAAGCAAGAGCCTTTGGAGTAAAAACAGCTATGCCTGTAGCCGAAGCATTAAGATGGTGCCCAAAGCTCACTATCTTGCCACCAAACTATCCTCTGTACCATAAACTATCACATAAACTAAAGCTCCTACTCGAAAAAGCGATACCTTCTATAGAACAATTCAGTATAGATGAGTTCTTTGGGGATGTTACAGGATGGATAAAAGATGAAGATATCGTAGCGTTTTCAACTACATTAAAACAACAAATACAAAGTGAGCTCGGACTTCCCATCTCCATAGGCATTGCCAAAACCAAATGGATAGCGAAACTGGCAACAAATGCTGCAAAGCCAAATGGAGTTAAACTCATAACACCTGATGAAGTAGATGGTTTTATAAAAGATATGCCTATTGAAGAGTTCCCTGGTATCGGGAAAGGCTATCAGGAGAGATTAACCCAAAGAGGTATCAAAACACTGGGTGATATCAAAAAAAGAAAAGATCTCTTCTACTCTTGGGGCAAACCAGGCATACAACTCTATGACCGTATATGCGGAATAGATCACGAAGAGATATCATTGGCACACTCTAAAAAATCCATAGGACTGGGTAGGACCTTTGATCCAGAAGCCAATCGTGATGAGATCAGAAGAAGAATTACTATACTGTGTAGACATTTATCTTTTCTTGCCCATAAAGGCAAACACAACCCTATGACCTTTTCTCTGAAGATCAAATATCAGTATGGAGCTAAGGCAAAAGACTTTATCAACACAAACAGACTCTTTAGTGAACAGCATTTTAAACAAGAGATGGTAGATATGTTTGATGCTATTGATATACACCCTACTCATGCTCTTGTTCAAGTAAACATTACCCTGTCTAACTTTGAGGAGAATAAAGCAGTTACAATGGACCTGTTGAATTATGATGAGGATATGAAGCAGTCCAAACTTACAGCTTCTATGCAGAAGTTGAGGGATAAGTTTGGTATTGATATTATTAAGAGTGCCTTCCCTCAACAAGATAACGACCAGAAACCCAACCTTGAATCCCATGATACTCAACATGACACCATCTCGGACGTTTTCTTAGGATAGCTGCCTGTTCATCCTTTGACAGATCCATAAACTCACTCATAGTCAATCCACCTTTACAACCAAGGTTTTTGACACAATCAGCACCTGGTGGTATCTCTCCTACTTTTTTTGCATCTGGGTCAGCTTTGCTACGCATGTTTAATACATCATTGCTTGCTACGCCATTCACTTTGAAGTAATCAGAACCATCTGCATCTGCCAAGGAAAATCCTGAGATAATGAGTAATAGAGCAAGAGTTTGCTTTAATATTGTTTTCATTAGTTCTCTCCATTTTTAAGTTATTTTACTGTTTTTTTATAAAGGTTTGCAAATTTTTTGCATGTAGTATAAGCCTTATAAAGTTATATATTGAGCCACTTGCAGATACCAACAAAATTTTGATTATTAAGAGAATAACGCAGAAAAAAAGCTGATTCTGATTTCAAAAAGTTATAATTTTTTACCACAAAAATCTAACAGAGTCTTTTTCCTAAACTACAAGAGTCTATGGGGTCATTAACTCATAAAGAAGAGAAGCTGATAAAGATCCTTGACTTCGCAGAGACAGAAAGATTTGTTTCTCCTGTACAGATCACCAATCCACCCAAAGACAGAGAAGAGATGGCTCGTGCCTTTGTTGCTAAACAGGTGTATAACTTTCAAACCACAAGTGCATTAATAGACAGATTAAAAATAGATAGAACATTAAGAGTTATATGCGGATGGAGACATCGCAATAAGATTCCCAGTGAATCCAAATTCAGCCGTGTCTTTAAAGAATTCAGTCAACAACGTATTGCAACCAAAGCCCATGATCTTTTTATAGAGAATTATTTAAGTGGTACGCTTTTCTTTTATAGCAGTATCGATTCCACAGCTATAGAACTTAGAGAAAAATCTGTGATGTATGGAAAGAGTAAAAAAGACGTCAAGTCTAAACGAAGACAGGGGCGACCCAAAAAAGGTGAAGATCTTCCTCCTAAAAAGCCAAGTATTTTACAACAGCAAGAGAAAATGAGTGAAGTAAAAGAGATGTTATCTCTCATAGGAACAGAGTGCAATACCAGTATCAAGCAAAATTCTAAAGGTAACAGGCACAAATGGACAGGAGGTAAACTTCATCTGGCAGTAGTAGACGGTGATATCCCTATCACAGCACTCTATTCTTCAGCCTCTGTGCATGATAGTTCATTAGCATTACCTCTCATCAAAGAGAGTAGTCAGAAAGTAAACTACCTGTATGATCTGGCAGACGCAGCCTACGACACCAGTATCATAAGGAATTATTCTAAAAAACAAAATCACAGACCCATTATTGATATCAATCCTAAGAACTCAAAAAAACTCAAAGCACAAATCGCTTTGTCAAAAAGTGAAAAGAAGATATTACATCCATTCAAACTTTATAATAACTCTGATGATCTGCACTACAATCAACGAAGCAGTGTTGAGCGGGTTAATGCTTATTTGAAAGACAGCTATGGATGCAGCAAGATCTATTATCAGGGAGCCCAAAAGGTAGCTTCTGTTTTAGCCTTTGCAGTGTTGTCTGTTTATATAACTCAGTCTTTGAAGCTTGTTACATAGCTTTCTTTAAATAAATAGAGTCAAACTATAATTTATGCATATCTAAACCATAAAGCACGTAGTTAAAATAGGATTTTTAGCAGTTTTTAGCTTTATGGTTATACAATAATCTCATAGACAACTTTTTTCAATAGTAGATTATAGACTATTGAAAATTAGCTGCTTTGTGAGGTTGAATTTGCAAGTGGTTCAATTTTATAAGGTCTTCTATAGGAGGGTACATATTTATAGCTCGCAAACAGCGCTACAGCGAATAACCTTATAAAATATGTTAGATTATAATGTTTTGGGATAAGTCAAGTTCAAGTGCTAAAAAATCACTTCAAATCACTCTCTATTTTACGGATCCCCCAACGAAACTTATCCAAGTAAAAACCTTTATCAAGATCAGAGATAGTAACACCATATGCTTTACCCGAACTGGAATGAATGAACTTCCCCTCTCCCAGATAGACGCCACTGTGATTAACATGGTTTCTATGAGCCGTATCAAAAAAGAGTATATCACCTTTTTGTAACGCTTCACGCGTAAGCTTATTGCCACTTTGTGATTGAGCTAAGGATGAACGGGGGATAGAGACATCATTGGTTTTAAACAGGTAGTAAACAAAGCCTGAACAGTCAAAATGATCCGGACCAGCTTTGGCAGGTTCATAACTGTCCCCAAGTTTA
>NATJ01000026.1 GCA_002085305.1 Epsilonproteobacteria bacterium 4484_65
TTGAGTGAGAATATCACAAATGATGACATTATGATCGATGAATCTAAAGTTGTTGATATTATTTCTAAGAAGGTGGCATAGATGGAAGAACTAATCGCTAAAAGATATGCAACAGCACTTTCTTCTGTAAGTAAAGATATATCAAGTATTGCAGAAGTACTTAATGTACTTACTGAAGCTATTGATAATGATGAAGTTAAAACAGCTTTAACTTCTCCTATAGTTACTGCTGAGAAAAAAACAGAAATGATTCTGTCTGCTCTTGGTAAAAAAGCAGATACGACACTTATAAATTTTATTAAGATTTTGGGTGAAAACAGAAGACTTGATCTGATTCCTGCTATTGCTAAAGTAATTAATGCCGACTTGCAAAAAGAGTCAAATCAATACGAAGGTGTATTGAAAAGCAAAGAGACACTTGGTGATAAAGAGTTAAGTAAGTTAGAAGCGACACTTAAAAAATATACAGGTTCTACGATTAAATTGACACAAGAAAAAACGGATCTTGACGGGTTACGTGTTTCAGTTGATGATTTGGGTATTGAGGTTAACTTCTCGAAACAGAGAGTTAAAGAACAACTAATTGATTTCATTAAGAAATCTTTATAGTTATCTAAATAGAAAGGAGTATCAGTGGCAGTTAAATTGCAAGCAGATGAAATAAGTTCAATCATCAAAGAAAGAATCGAGAACTTTGAGATTGATGTTGACATCAATGAAATAGGAAAAGTAGTAGGTATCGCGGATGGAATATCAACCGTTTATGGTCTTAACAATGTTATGGCAGGTGAGGTTGTAGAGTTTGATAACGGTGCTAAAGGACTAGTATTAAACCTTGAAGAGGCAAACGTAGGTGTTGTTGTTCTTGGTTCAAGTGCAGGTATCAAAGAAGGTATGAGCGTTAAGAGAGTGGGAGAACTCCTTAAAACACCGGTTGGTGACTCTATGATCGGTAGAGTTGTTAATCCACTTGGCGAAGCTATTGACGGTAAAGGTGCAATTGAAGCAACAGAGCACAGATTTCTTGAAGAAAAAGCACCAGGGATCATGGCTAGAAAATCAGTTCATGAGCCACTTCAGACAGGTATCAAAGCGATTGATGCACTTGTACCGGTTGGAAGAGGGCAAAGAGAGCTTATTATTGGTGACAGACAAACAGGTAAGACTACATTGGCGATTGATACGATCATTAACCAAAAAGGTCAAGATGTTATCTGTATTTATGTTGCTATCGGTCAAAAGAACTCAACAGTAGCTGCTACAGTGAAAACACTTGAAGAGCATGGAGCAATGGAGTATACGATCATCGTAACTGCTTCTGCAGCTGACTCTTCAGCGTTACAGTTCCTTGCTCCTTACGCAGGTGTGACTATGGCTGAGTACTTCAGAGATAATGGTAGACATGCAGTTATCTTCTATGATGACCTTTCTAAACATGCGGTTGCATACAGAGAGATGTCATTGATCCTTAGAAGACCTCCGGGTCGTGAGGCTTACCCGGGAGATGTTTTCTATCTTCACTCAAGACTTCTTGAAAGAGCTGCGAAGCTTTCAGATGAGTTAGGTGCTGGTTCAATTACTGCATTCCCAATCATTGAAACGCAAGCAGGTGATGTTGCGGCATATATTCCGACAAACGTTATTTCAATTACTGATGGTCAAATTTTCCTTGAGACTGACTTGTTCAACTCAGGTATCAGACCGGCGATCAACGTAGGTCTTTCAGTATCTAGAGTTGGTGGTGCTGCTCAAATTAAAGCAACTAAACAAGTTTCTGGAACACTTAGACTTGACTTGGCTTCATTTAGAGAGCTTCAGGCATTTGCACAGTTTGCTTCTGATCTTGATGACTATACAAGAGGTCAATTAGAGCGTGGACAAAGAATGGTAGAAGTTCTTAAACAAGGACCTTATGCTCCAGTGCCTATCGAAAAACAAGTTGTAATTATCTTTGCTGGTGCAAATGGATACTTAGATGATATTGCTGCATCTTCAGTAACTAAATTTGAAGCAGAGCTTATGCCATTTATGGAAGCTAAATATACAAATATTTTAGATGCTATCAGAAATGATAAAAAGATCACTGATGATACAGATGCAGAATTACGTAAAGCTATCGAAGATTTCAAAGCTTCATTTGCTGAGTAAGAAAGGCTTATAATGGCTAATTTAAAAGAGATAAAGCGTAAGATCGGAAGTGTTAAGAACACACAAAAAACGACTAATGCTATGAAGCTTGTCTCTTCTGCTAAACTGAAAAGAACAGAAGAGCTTGCTAAGCGTTCAAGAGTTTATGCTGCAAAATTGACTGAACTCATAGAAGAGATCGCTCAAAAAATGCAACAGTCTAATGCAGAGGGTATCGATAATATCTATTTTAAGGATATACCAAATCCTAAAAAAGTTGATATTGTCTTTATTACTGCAGACAAAGGTCTTTGTGGTGGATTTAACTCACAAACAATCAAAAGAGTGAGACAACACATTACTGATTATAAAGCACAAGATGTTAAAGTACGTCTTAGAGCAGTGGGTAGAAAAGGTATCGATTTTTTCAAATTCAATAATCTTGAATTAACGGATGAAATTATTGGACTTTCTGCTGCACCTGACTTTAAGCAAGCTGCAGAGTTCATCTCTGAAGTGGCAGCATCATATGTGAATGGTGAAACAGATAAGATCATTTTGATACACAACGGTTATGTAAATATGATCACTCAAGAGATAAAAGAAGATCATGTTTTACCGGTGGATACATCAAAGTTAGAGCTTAGTTCTGTTTCAACTTCAGAACTTGAAGTTGAACCGGATGATGATGATACACTTCTTGATGCATTGGTTAAGCGTTATATTGAGTATACAATGTACTACTCACTTATTGACTCATTGGCGGCAGAACACTCTGCACGTATGCAGGCAATGGACGCAGCAACGACAAATGCTAAAGAGATGGTTAAAGAGCTTAATGTTAAATACAACAAAGCTAGACAAGAAGCCATTACTACTGAACTCATAGAGATCATCAGTGGTATGGAATCAATGAAATAATTAGAGGAGAAGAAATGACAGGTAAAATAGTACAAGTCTTAGGTCCCGTTCTAGATGTGGATTTTACAGACTACCTACCAGAGATCAATGAAGCGTTAGAAACAACGATCGTGATTGATGGTAAAGAGCAAAGATTGGTTTTGGAAGTAGCAGCACAACTTGGTGATAACAGAGTAAGAACAATTGCTATGGATATGAGTGAAGGTGTTGTTAGAGGTCAAGAAGTTAGAGCAACTGGCGACTCTATCAAAGTTCCTGTAGGTGAAGAAGTTCTTGGACGTATCTTCAATGTTATCGGTGAAGCTATCGATGAAGCAGGTGATGTAAATGCTAAAGAGTACTGGTCGATCCATAGAGATCCACCTGCATTTGAAGACTTAAGCACAGCAACTGAAGTATTTGAAACAGGTATCAAAGTAGTTGACCTTCTTGCACCATACTCTAAAGGTGGAAAAGTCGGACTATTTGGTGGTGCCGGTGTTGGTAAAACCGTTATTATTATGGAACTGATCAATAACGTTGCTCTTAAACACTCTGGGTACTCAGTATTTGCAGGTGTTGGTGAAAGAACACGTGAAGGAAATGACCTTTATTTCGAAATGAAAGAATCAAATGTACTTGACAAAGTTGCACTGTGCTACGGTCAAATGTCAGAGCCTCCAGGAGCACGTAACCGTATTGCGCTTACAGGACTTACAATGGCTGAGTACTTTAGAGATGAAATGGGTCTGGATGTATTGATGTTTATTGATAATATCTTTAGATTTGCTCAATCAGGTTCAGAGATGTCTGCACTTCTTGGCCGTATTCCTTCAGCTGTTGGTTACCAGCCGACACTTGCGAGAGAGATGGGTGCACTTCAAGAAAGAATTACATCTACAACGAAAGGTTCTATTACTTCTGTTCAAGCAGTATATGTTCCTGCGGATGACTTGACTGACCCGGCTCCTGCATCAGTATTTGCTCACTTGGATGCAACAACAGTTCTTAACAGATCTATTGCTGAAAAAGGTATCTACCCTGCGGTTGATCCACTTGATTCAACTTCAAGAATGCTTTCTCCACAAATTGTTGGTGAAGAGCACTATGACTTGGCACGTGGTATTCAGCAAATTCTTCAAAAATATAAAGACCTTCAGGATATCATTGCGATTCTTGGTATGGACGAGCTTTCTGAAGATGATAAACTTGTTGTTGAAAGAGCAAGAAAGATTGAAAAATACCTTTCTCAGCCTTTCCACGTTGCTGAAGTATTTACTGGTTCTCCAGGTGTATATGTTACACTTGAAGAGACTATCGAAGGATTTAAAGGTCTTCTTGAGGGTAAATATGACGACATGAATGAAGCTGCGTTCTACATGGTAGGTAACATAGCTGAAGCTGTTGCGAAAAACGATAAGATCAACACTAAATAGTCTATCGTATAAAGGATAATTATGGAACTTATGAAGCTAGAAATAGTCACACCGAATGGGGTGATCTTTGATGCTGAAGTAAAACAAGTAACATTACCGGGGTCTGAGGGTGAGTTTGGTGTTTTGGCCAACCACTCTACCTTGGTATCGTTGCTTGATACAGGTGTGATCGTTATCGAAAAAACAGACGGGAGTGAAGTAGCAGTTGCTATCAATTCCGGGTATGTGAAAGTTGATGAAGAAAAAACCACTTGTATCGTAGATGGTGCAGTCGCTCTCTCAGGTGATGACAGTGACCTTGCTAAAGCACTTGAAGAAGCTAAAACGCTACTCAAGAGTACAGAAGCTTCTAACACAGCTATTGCAGCTGCTGTAAGTAAAGTTGAGCATATCGGAAAGTCTCTCTAAATTGGGATCTCTCCTAGATTATTTCATAGACAGCAGTGCAATTACTATTTTTGTACTGCTTCTGCTATCGGTCTATTTTATCGCTACATTTTGGGTATTTTTAGACAGATTCTACATTATAAACTCACGTATAGGCTCTGAAGCCAAATCACTTAAAGCACTCTACACAGGTCAGTCAAAATCAGTGGCTAGTAACTCACTTATTTTTACTTATCTGAGCCGTGTGAACACTCCAAATAAAGCCATACTTGAAGCAGCATCTTCTGATGCTATACGTGTTTCAACTAAAGGTTTAACCTGGCTCTCTATCATTGCATCTACTTCACCATTTATCGGTCTTTTTGGTACGGTGATAGGTATACTTGAAACCTTTTCTAAACTTGGTTCACAGTCCAGTGCTTCCTTGAGTGTAGTAGCTCCGGCTATCTCTGAAGCCCTTATCGCAACGGCGGCAGGTATTGCTGTTGCGATCTTTGCGTATACTTTTCATTTGATCTTGAAACGTAAAGCCTATGAACTTTCTTCTTTGCTTTCTTCTCAGTCAGAAGTGATTTTATCTCAGGTTAGTGAGGAAGCTTAACTATGTTTAGTTGGGATGACAGTCCAGATCTGAACATTACACCTCTAGTAGACGTAATGTTGGTACTGATGGCTATTTTAATGATCACTGCACCTACGATCACTTTTCAAGAACAGATAGATCTGCCTCAAGGTTCAAAAACAGTCAAAGTTACAAAACCAAAAACACTTACTATTCGTATGGATAAAAACCAAAAAATATATCTAAATAAAGATGTGTATGCTCTAGATACTTTTGCAGATGATTTTGTCAACCAATCAGCAAAGTTTGATAAAAACTCTGAAGTTTATATACGTGCAGATGAACAGCTCAAATACAAAAATGTTATGTACTTACTTAAAAGTGTCAAGGCGGCTGGTTTTGAGAAGGTCTCACTTATAACCCTATGATAAAACAGTCTTCTACATTCATCTCTGGATTTTTGGCGTTTGGCATCTACTTTCTACTTATTGGTTTGTTGATCTTTTATTTTAATACACGTGATGAAAAAAAGTCAACACATTATGTAAAAAAAGATGAACGTCGTATACAAGTAGCACTTTCTACGCCTAAAAAAGCTATAAATCCTAAACCAAAAGTAAAACCAAAATCTAAGCCAAAACCCAAGATTAAACCCAAGATTAAACCTAAGGTAAAGCCGAAACCGAAACCAAAACCTAAAAAAGTGGTAAAGAAAAAGGTCATTAAAGAAAAAGTAGTCAAAAAAGTGGCGAAGAAAAAAGATGAAAATCTTACAAAACCTAAGAAGAAAGCTTTAGATCTTTTTGCAAATGTTAAAACACCTAAAAAGAAAAAACTTATAGAGGTGACAGATAAGCCTGTAAAAACGGCACCTAAAAATAATCTCATCAAGGTGACAGATAAACCTATAAGTGCAAGTCAGCGTATTAGTTCTTCACTCAAACAACAACAAAGCAGTGACAGTGGTGTAGAAAATGCTTATTTGGCGAAAGTACAAAGTATGTTGGAGGGGTGGCCTGCACAAAGTGAATATGCTGGTGAAAAGGTTAAAGTAATACTTTACATTAATCCTACAGGATTTTTTGAATTCAAATTAAAAACAGCATCAAACAATGTAAACTTCAATGAAGGGCTTACAGAATACTTGGAACAACTCCAAGATATTGGTTTTGGTCGCCACAGAGGTGAGAGAACGTATCAGTTTGAAGCAGAATTCATAGCAAAAGAATAGGAAAATTATTTTAAAAGGAGTGTTATATGGTATTGAAATTAGGGATCCCAAAAGGGAGTTTGCAAGAGTCAACGATCAAGATATTTAAAGAGGCCGGATATGATATTAAGGTAAGAGAGAGAAATTACTATCCCTCTGTCGATGATCCGGAACTGGAGTGTATGCTTATACGTGCGCAGGAGATGGCAAGATATGTTGAAGGGGAACAACTTGATTGCGGACTGACTGGTTTGGATTGGATTAAAGAGAATCGTGCAGATGTAGTAGAAGTATGTGAACTTACTTATGCAAAACAAAGTTTTAAGTCTATCAAGTGGGTGTTGGCAGTCAAAGAGGATTCTCCTTATAAAAGTGTCAAAGACCTGGAAGGCAAGACGATAGCAACAGAGGTGGTCAATCTTACTACTGACTATCTGGCTTCTCATGGTGTTAAAGCCAATGTAGAGTTCAGTTGGGGGACGACTGAAGTTAAAGTACCTGATCTTGCAGATGCAATCGTTGAGATCACAGAGACAGGTTCGTCACTCAGGGCAAACGATCTGAAGATCATCGATACGGTTCTAGAGACAACAACAAGGTTCATTGCCAATAAAAAAGCATATGAAGATCCGAAAAAAAGAGTAAAGATCGACAGGATCATTATGATGCTTAAGTCTGTTATAGATGCGGTTCCAAAGGTCTGTTTAATGCTCAATGCGCCAGAAGCTGAACTGGAAGCTATCTTAAAGATCCTTCCAAATGATAATCCTACTGTTTCACATTTGGCAAAAGGTGACTGGGTAGATGTGATGGCTGTTGTGGATAAAGGAAATCTTCGTGATCTGATCCCAAAACTTAAAGAACATGGAGCGAAGTCGATCGTAGAGATTCCGGTGAGCAAAATAATAGAATAATAGGGTGATTAGATGCATAAAACGATAGCATATCAAGGTGTTCAGGGTGCTTATTCGGAGCAGGCTTGTAGAAATGCTTATGAAGATTATGAGACTATCGCATGTGATACTTTTCATGAGGCAATGTGGCTGGTAGAGCAGGGTGATGCTGACTTAGCGATGATCCCCTTAGAGAATTCTACGGCTGGCAGGGTAGAAGAGATCTATAGACTGATCCCTAAAATGGCACTGCATGTTATAGGTGAGCACTTTGAACCGGTTGTGCATTGTCTGCTTGCTTTACCTGATGCGAAGTTGGAAGATCTGAAATATGTTGCTTCCCATCCTCAGGCATTGGCACAGTGTCATCACAATATCATTTCACTAGGGTTAAAAGCAGAAGCGAAGCTTGATACAGCAGGTGCGGCTAAAGAGTTGGTTGAGTTACAAGATGTTCAAAGAGCAGCGATTGCCTCAAAGCTTGCAGCTGATATCTATGGACTGCAGATATTAAAAGAAAATTTTGAAGATAAACGTGGTAATACTACACGGTTTTTCATACTTTCACGAGAGAAGAATATACCTCTTTATGACCCATCTAAAAGATATATCACTTCACTGGTATTTCAGGTAAAAAATATACCTGCAGCCCTCTATAAAGTACTTGGAGGCTTTGCAACCAATGGCGTAAACCTTTTAAAAATAGAAAGCTACATGGGAACAGAAATGCTTCCTGGAAGTCAATTTCATATTGATATCGATGGGCATATAGACTCAGAGCTATTAAAGCGTGCCCTGGAAGAATTGGCATTCTTCGCAGATGATGTCAGGATACTTGGTATCTATGAGAGTCATAGACATCGTAAAGTGGAGTATATGATCTAAAATATTCAGTAAGGAGTATCAAATAAAGCAAATAACTACATGTATCGTATCAATCTTATTGATAGCAGTTTTTTCTTTTCCTGCCAGTGCTATGCCACCCAATCAGATGAAGCAGATACTTAATATGACGCAAAATAACTGGGTGAGTTTTCGTGATTTTAACGGGAAGCAGTTGATCTACTTTACACATTTGGAATCTTACACATGTGGTATCAAAGAAGTACGTTACAGCATCAACTCAGATGACCTGGGTAAAGTCTGGGAACTTCAGCCTTGTGATATTAGGAATCCTATGACCATCACCAAAGATATTATCTATCTGACTATGCCGCTGGATACAGCAAAGTCAATAGCAGTACAAGTGACTTTTGCTGATGGTACAAAGAGTGAAATACTTCGTAAAAATCCGTAGATTCAGTCCCTCCCAAAACCTTATAAAATTATATATTTTATAA
>NATJ01000027.1 GCA_002085305.1 Epsilonproteobacteria bacterium 4484_65
AAATACTTTTTTCATAGATCCATTATAGCTTTTTGTAGTAAAAAATTCTGTATTTTTTTGGACATTTTTAGCTTTCGTGGTGTATACTTCGACACCTCAAAAAAATACTATGAAAAACGGTCTTACCGTTCTGTCGGGGTGTAGCGCAGTCTGGCTAGCGTGCTATCTTGGGGTGATAGAGGTCGCAGGTTCAAGTCCTGTCACTCCGACCATCAAGTCCTGTCACTCCGACCACTTTGAAAGTCCCATGTACTGGGAGTTTCTTACTATCAACCACTTTCCCTCATCTCTGTGTTTTTCTCAAATGTAAGTCGAAATGTAAGTTTTAGGCACTAAAAAGCTTAATGGAACGGTCTACTTTCGTATGCTCATCACCAATATATTTGGCGTAGTGTCCGTAGAGTGTTTCAAGATTGATACCCATAATACCAGCAACCTCTTGAGGTGTGAACAACTTGGACTTCAATGCCTGTACTGCAAATGTATGCCGTGTCCAGTGTATTTTAGAATTTGGCAATCCTGATTTCTTTTTGCAAATATGCCAAGGACCATCATTTCGCTGAAGCTTTCCATTTTTATCAATGTATTTTGGTTTTCCTGTGACATCTTCACTACATATTGGACGACTGCCATCTTGTTTACAAAAAAGATACATACTGTTCTTTGTTTGTGCATACTCAATTTGAGCTTTTAAGTAGGGAATTGCATCATCAAAAATAGGGATATTCCGCATACTCTTATAATTTTTGGTATGTGTATTGGAGCTAAGTCTGGCAAATGCTCTTTTAACTGAAATGATCCTTTTCTCAAAGTCAATATCTCCAACCATAAGTGCAACTAACTCTTCAGGTCTCAATCCTGTATGGACACCTATACCAATGTAGTTATGGACTTTCCCTTTACTGTTATCTAGCAGTGTTTTGACTTCTTTATTATTGAAAGGTCTAATATCTTTGGGCGGATCATCTTGTTTGGGTAGTTGCCATTGTGCAACTATGTTACGATCAGCTTCTCCATCTTCAAAAGCCAATTGGAGTATGCTTTTTAATGTTTGTCTCCAATGTGTCTTTGTATTACGAACAATTGGCGTACCGTCCCTTTTGTAAAGACTGTTAAAGAAACGCCTTACCTGAGATAGTTTTATATCTTTGGGGGATATATCTTTACTAAAATAAGATAGAAATCGTTTTACATGACCTCTTCTCATTCCAATCTGTGAGTTGTCTTTGGATAACTCCAAATACAGATTTGCGTATTGACCAAAAGTTTTTATCTGTTTGGCTTCTTGCTTCTCACGTAGACCTTTCTCAAACTCAGGGATCAACCTTTTGAGTTTTGCACGATTAGTCTTTGTTGGTGCTAGCCCTGTATCTTTTTGCCTAATCTTACCTTCATTGTCAAAGAACTCGATAGTAAGCGTACCACGTTTTTTAGTGATACTTTTCACTTCGTTTATTCGCTTATCTGTCATTGTCTCTCCTTTCTCATAAAAGGTGATGTAATGCCAAATAGTGGATAAGATATAGTATCACACTTAGTCCAAAAGTTTTGATAAGAGTTCTTGATCTTCTTCATTTGTATGACCTCCCTTTAGCCAAAGGTGCATTGCTTTAACATCCCAGCGCAGCAGTCGTGCATCACTTGGCTGATAGTAATGTGTACCTACACAGAAAATTTTTCCCATATTTTTCTCCAAAAAGCTTTCTGAAATTTCCATGTTTATAGCCATGTTTTTGGTTTTCATAAAGTCAATAGAAACAGAAGTATTTTTTTCTTTTTTTGTGTCTGCTATATGATCATCTAATTTATTCTCAATTCTTTCCTGGTTGTCCAAAATGATTTTTTGGGTTTGAAGAATTGATTCCAGTTTATCCTCCAGAGAAAATGTATTCAATGTATTCTGTGAAATGTATTCTGTGGAAGTACCTTCTGTATGCGTATTATCGGTATTTGAAGTATGATTCTCTGTATCGTTTTCTAGTAGTAACTTAGAAAAAGAGATATCTATTTTAGCATTAAGAAAAGTCATTTTCTTAATATATTTTTCCATCTTTTTGATCGCAGTATCTAAATCTTTAATTGTTAGTTTTTTTGTTTCTCCATTTTTAGTGATTTGAAAAAAAGAGCCAGGAAATTGAAATTCTAGACGCATTATGTCTTCATTTTTATCAGATAAATTCTCTTTTTTACTCTTGTTGTATGTTCTGATTTTAATGTTACTTTGAATAACTTTTCCATTTTTATCTATCGATTTGTTGTAATACGTAGTATTGTGAACCTTAGTTATGTGAGGTCTGTGCTTCTTTAACTCAGTTATAGCTTTGGAGGGTATTCTTTTTATAGAGTCTATGGCAATATCTATTCTTTTGATGAAGGCATGTGTTTGTGATGATTCAATGTCTTGATATACTCTGATGAAATCTGTTTGCTTTGTACCATAATTATGTATGCCTGCAAATTCGATTCTGTAATTATCACGGTCTTTATTGTGTAGTTTTACAGGCAAGGTGTCTCCATAGAGACTATTAATAATATACAGTTCTACCCATGGATATTTATTATTGGTTTTTACTTGTTTTCCAAAGGTGTTGAACCACCTTTGTCTATCTTCTTTTTTTGTTTTATCGATTTTCTCAACTACATAGTTTTTATTATAAATAAAGAAAAAGAGTATGGAAGGGGATGCAAAGTTAAGTGAATCTATATTGGCTACAGTATATCGAGCAGTTCTGCGTGCTTTTTTCACGTGCATCCTCCTTTTTAAAATATGTTTTTTAGCATATTGAAAAAAAGCAGAGCATCCCTATCCTCAGTTATCATGAGGCTATATATAAAAGGTCTTCTTTATCTATGATAGAAGCATAAACAATAAAGTATTTACTTACTACGATAGTTGACACTTTTTTGCTTTTTTTCAATATGATACGTATGCATTTGAAGCATCATTATGAAAATATGATATTGGGTTGTATTTTTTTTTGCTTTTATAGGTAGAATTTGATATAATGCAGATGCCGTCGGAAGCAAGCAGAATCTATTTACTACATCATAAAAGTAAATGGATTCTCTATATTTTTTTCATCATTATGTATCCTTCTATGTCTAAAAATTGAATCTCTCTCGAGACATCTACAGTATTGTACAGAAAAATCCACCCAATTTTTTCAAAAAATGATATTTTTTTATTTTTTTGTAAAATTTTATAGATGACTACGATATTTTTTGCTTTTTTGCTTCTAAAACTAGAGGTATCGTTAAGAAGATTAGTTCAGAATCTGAAGTAAAAAATACGTAATAGAGCGTCTTATTTTCTTTCAATTCCATTGCTATGACTCCTTTTTCTTTTTATCATAGTTGATTTGGAATTTACAGAAATTATTTTACACTACCTAGAAGAGTGCTATCTTTTCTTTATTCTCTTTCAGCCATTGTTTAACAAACAAGAATCCCCACGTAAGAAAAAAGGGCATGGGAATTACTCTTTCTGCAGATGTCTGAATTGCCCTCACTGCAAGGGCAGTGTTTCGATGTATAGTCTTGCAAAAGGGAATGTCTTTAACAGGAGTTTAGATAAAATAGAGCCAATATACTTTCAAGGTGATAATGAATCAATGGAAAAATATCTTTTCTCTTATACTGCGGCTTCACTGCTTCCTCATGAAACACAGAAAGTGGCTGAACTGTATCTTGCTTTTCGGGACTGGAAACGTGTAGATACTGAAGTGCTTGAGCATAATGTGTTGCAGAAAAATGCTCTTAGCACCCTTAAGCGTGAAAATAGAGAGATCAAGAAGCGTTTGAAATCTTTAACCGAAGAAGAGTTTATGCTCTATGAAGAGGGGATTGATGAAAAGTATATTACCTTTCTTGCCTGTCTAAAGACTTACAGACTTATCTTTGAGTTCTGCTCGGAGATATTAAGAGAAAAGGTACTGCTTTTCGATGAGCAGATCTTGCCTTCGGATTATACTTCGTTTATGGAGTCCAAACAGGCTGGAGCAGAGGAACTGGGTCATATCTCTACTGCGACAGAAGCAAAACTGCGTCAAGTGATGTTCCGAATGCTGGTAGAAGTAGGAATGGTAGATTCTCTAAAGGGTATGCGGATCACTGTACCGACCTTGCCTCGTGTGTTGATCAACGCTATAGTCAACGATGACCCGAAATGGCTAAGAGGTTTTCTTATGAGTGACAGTGATATACAAGACTACGTGGAAGGAAATGCATGAAACTGGAAAATTTGGATCAGAAGTATGAAAAGATCTATCAGCAGCTCTCTTCTGAAAAGTTTCTTGAAAAGAAAGGGCTTTCTGGAGAATTGCCATTTTTTATCAGTACGTACAATCCTGCACAGGAGGTTGATGTACAAATGATGATCAAAAGAATGGTAAACCGTTTGCAGCAGAATGACATTTCTGCTTTAGAGATCAACCTGTACGATCTGGTCATTGAGCTGATAAACGATCGCAACCTGTTGGAAAAGATATTCAAGACAGAGCAGTCTATGGACAAAGAAAAACTCTTTCGCTCTTTGCAGAATGTCTTGGATGTGCAGAAGTACCTCATACCGGCGATCGTTAAAAAGATCGAGGATGAGGACGGCAAAACCAGTTCTCACAAGAAAATGGTCATGATCACCGGTGTGGGTGAGGTTTTCCCTTACATCAGATCACATACTATTTTGAACAATTTACAAAACGCCATTAAAGACAGACCGATGATCATGTTCTTCCCCGGAGAGTATGATGGTCATACCTTAGATCTTTTTGGACGTATGAAAGATGACAATTATTACAGGGCATTCAATATTGCCAACTATTCAACGGAGGAGTTAAGATGATAAAAGAACTTTTCAGAAAAGATATACACCGAACCATAGAAGGTGTAGTAAAAGCCGACAACCTTAGTGATGAAGCTGTATTTCAAGAGGTAGACGAATATGTCATTACCGATGAGTTGAGTAAAAAATTTGAGGATTTCTTCGATGTATACAGTGGAAGCATAGGCAAGCCGACCGAGAGTATTGGTGTTTGGATCTCCGGTTTTTTCGGCTCTGGTAAATCTCACCTGCTTAAGATCCTCTCCTATATTCTCTCCTCAAGAAGACTGGAGTCAGACCTCATAGGCGAGCTCTTTCTTGAAAAAGTAGAAGACACCATTTTAAAAGCCAATATCCAAAAGGCACTCAAGCTAAAAACAGACACGATCTTGTTCAACATAGACCAGAAAACAGATACAGGTGCAAACCGCAGGGCAGATGATGCTATCTTGTCTGTATTTATGAAAGTCTTCAATGAGCATAGAGGCTACTACCCGAAGCAGGGGTATATTGCTGCGTTTGAGAAGCAGCTGGACAAAGACGGTCTGTATGAAACATTTAAAGAGATCTTTGCAAAAGAGAGTGGCAACAGCTGGGAGATCGGTCGAGAGCAGTTTGAGTGGGAGGTAGACAACATTGCCAAAGCAGTCAGTGAAATACGCTCTATCTCTTATGAAAGTGCCAAAGTCCAGGTTGAAAAACTTGACAGCAACTACTCACTCAGTGTAGAGGACTTTGCCAAAGAGGTCAAAGAGTATGTCGATACACAGGAAAAGGACTATAGACTTATTTTCATGGTGGATGAAGTAGGACAATATATCGGTGATAACACACGGCTGATGCTCAACCTGCAAACCATTGTTGAAACACTGGCTACCAAATGTCAGGGGTCTGCATGGGTAGTGGTCACCAGCCAGAGTGCCGTAGCAGAACTGGTCGATACCAATAAACTGGCAGAGACGGACTTTTCAAAGATCCTCGGGCGTTTCAAAGTCAAAATGAACCTGACCAGTCAAAATGCCAATGAAGTCATACAGAAAAGACTGCTTGACAAGAAAGAGGAGTACAAACCTGAACTTGAAACACTCTACAGCAAACATCAAAACTCTTTGGCTTCCATCATTTACTTTTCTGAGAGAGGCAGAAGTTACAGTAACTACAGAGATGCAGACGATTTTGTTTTGACCTATCCTTTCATTCCCTATCAGCTTGATCTTTTCCAGTCTTGTATTAGAGGACTTTCGAAAAATGAAGCCTTCCAGGGACGGCATCAGTCGGTGGGTGAACGAAGTATGCTCGATGTCATCCAGTCTGTTGCAAAAGCCATCAGTGAGCAGAATGTAGGTACCATTGCTTCTTTCGACTACTTCTATGACGGTATAGAAAACATTATCCTGCCTGAAGCGCAGAAGCTGATGACCACGGCAAAGAACTCTCTTGACCCGTTCTCACTCAAAGTCCTCAAAGTCCTCTTTATGGTGAAGTATGTCAATGAGTTCAATGCAACCATCGACCATATTACAACCCTTTTGGTAGACAGTCTGGAGATCGACATAGCTGCTACCAAAGAAGCAGTCAAAAAGTCTCTCAGCAGACTGCTCAATGAAGTGTATATCCAAAAGGTAGGGGAGAACTACGAATTCCTTACCGATAAAGAGAAAGATATTGAAAATGAGATCAAAGCTATGACCGTAGAGTTGCCTGATCTTACCAAAGAGATGGCAGACTGGCTGTATGACAACCTCATAGGTATCAGCAAATTCAGATACCTTGCCAATAAACAGGACTACGCTTTCAGCCGGAAGATGGACAATGTTCGTGTCAAGGGTAAAGAAGAAGAACTCTCACTGAATATTTTAACGCCGTTGGGAGATGAGTACGACGATGAAAAACTGGTACACAAATCGTTTGCAGACAATGACCTGATCATCGCGCTGCATCAGGATTTTGATTTTGAAAGAGAGTTGCGTCTCTACCTGCAGACCAAAAAATACATACCGCAAAAAAACAGCGGAAATATTTCGTCTACAGAGAAACAGATCCTTATCCAGAAGGGTGAAGACAATAACATCCGTAGAAGAAACCTTCTTGAAAAGCTGAAAGAGCAGTTTACCCAGGCATCTATCTATTTTAACGGTAAAAGACTGGAGCATAAGAGTTCGGAACCCAAAACAATTGTAGAAAACAGTTTCAATGAAATTATGCCTTCCTTCTATACCAATCTCGGAATGTTGACGCAGGAGTACAAAGAGCAGGACATTAAAAACATCCTGAATAACACGGATGACCTTTTGACCGGCACGGGAGATGCTCTGACAGAATCAGAACTTACCATGTTCAACCAGATCAAAAGAATGGCGGGGGATTACCAGACGATCTCTGTGAGCAAACTGCTGGAACAGTTTTCTGTAAAGCCTTACGGCTGGTATCAGGCAGCCATTATGTGTCAGATCGCTTCTTTGTATGTCAAGAAAGCCATAGACATTACTGAAGGGCATCTGCTTGACCGTACAGAGGTCTATACGGCACTAACGAACAACCGTAAATTTGCCACAACACTCATCAAGCCCAGTAAAAAAGTAGATGACAAAGTGTTAAAGAAAGCCAAGGAAATCGTAGGAGAGCTCTTACCAGAGATCGCCCTTGGATCAGCAGGTTCAAGAGAGATCTGGCAACTGGTGCGTGCCGAGGTCAAAAAGATCGTTGCAGAGCTTGAGGGCTATAAGCGATATGGCTACATTTTCTCTGAAGCACTTGATGAACCCATTAAAACACTTTCGCTCATAGATGTTGAGTACGATGACTTCTACGATGCACTCTTGAACAACGAAGATGCTCTGCTCGATATGAAAGAGGATACGCTTGACCTTCTTTTGGAGTTTATGCGTGGTTCTCAAAAAAAGATCTACGACGAGATCCTCAGCTTTATGAAACGCAACGAGGCAAACCTTTTTCATATTAAGTCTGAAAAACTCAATGACCTTTATGCCATTGTTGCAGATATGACACCTTTCCAGGCACGAAAGATCCAGAAAGCCAATGAATCGTTCGATCTTATACAGGCTGAGTTGAATGCCTTGCTTGCAGAGGCAAAAGAAGAAGCCGATGAAAAACTGGATGCACTCATAAAGTCACTTCAGGAAGATGCCAACTTTGAAAAGGTCGATACAGACAAAAGAGTGCAGATCATTCGTCCGTTGCAAGCCATTAAAGAGAGTATTGAGAGCAGCAGAGATATCGACTTTATCTATCAGCGTGTCTCTGAGCAGAATCTTGATGAATACAAACGCAAAGCGTTGGAGCGTATGGATGAGTTATTGCCAACACCTGTAGGAGAGACCTCTACGACTCCACCAAGTAGAAAGATAGTACTTTCTCAGATCAAACCGCAGGGTTTCAGTCGTTTGAAAACTGCTGAAGAGGTGAGTGCGTACATTAAAGCATTGGAGCAAATCATGATGGATGAAGTAGAAGAGGGGAAAGAGATCATCGTATAGGACAAATATAAAAATAAACTTAAAATGTAAAGTTTTTTATATGAAAAACATTGCAAAATGTGTTATAATGGGTTAAAAAAAGGAGTCAGTGTGTCCGTAGCAAAACAGATCAGATCTTACATTGAGACGGTCGAAGAGGGTAAGATCTTCACTTATGCTGACCTTCCTGTGGATAATAAAGCTGCTGCTGCCCCTGTTTTGAGCAGGATGGAAAGCAGGGGAGAGATCAAGCGTTTGAGTAAAGGCAAGTACTATAAACCCAAAGAGGGAATGTTTGGTGAACTCTTGCCTAGTGATGCAGAAGTTTTACGAAGCTATATGAAAGATATGGGCTATTCGTACATTACTGGGTTAAAAGCTTTCAATAAAATGGGCTTGACCACACAGGTACCCAATGTGGTAACCATAACCGGAGACAGTTCTGCAAGAAAGATCAAAGTAAAAAATATGACCATAGAGGTCTTTGAACTGAGATCAAATATAGAGACCGATGATATTTTTCTGGCACAGATGCTTGATGCACTCGATAAAATAAAAAAAATCCCAGATACAACACCAGATGATGTGGTGCAGTATAGTAAAAAAACGATAGCAGATCTTCCAAAAGAACAAAGGAAGCGCCTGGCAGTTCTAGCTAAGGAGCGTCGTCCACGAACA
>NATJ01000028.1 GCA_002085305.1 Epsilonproteobacteria bacterium 4484_65
CAGCGTATCTTGTGGCTTGAAGATGTAGCTAAAAAATTGACTCAGGAGAGAGAAGCATTTGCTATAATGTTAGCAAAAGAAGTAGCAAAACCTATTGCTTTTTCTCGAATAGAAGTGGACAGATGTGTAGAAACTATTAAGTTAACTGTCCTTGAACTTGCAAATCTCTCCGGTGAGACTATTCCTACGGATATCATGCCAAGCGGTAAGAAAACATTGGCCTATTATAGACGTGAACCTGTAGGCGTGGTAGCGTGTATCACTCCTTTTAACTTCCCTCTGAATCTTGTAGCACATAAAATAGCTCCAGCTTTGGGGGCAGGTAATACAGTTGTCCTTAAACCGACACCTGAAGCACCAATGACAGCGTACATGTTGGCTAAACTGTTTGTTGACTCTGAGTTTGCTACGAAAGATGCACTCTCTGTTGTCTATGGTGATGCTGAGGTAGGTTCAACTTTGGTGAAAAGTCCTATCCCAAGAGTGATCAGCTTTACAGGTTCTGTACCTGTGGGGAACATTATTATGTCTCAAGCGGGTATTAAAAAGGTAAGCTTGGAGTTGGGTGGAAATGCAGCGACATATATAGACAAAAGTGCAGATCTGGCTACTGCAGCAGCACGTTGTGCTTTTGGTGCTTTCTATAATTCCGGGCAGGTGTGTATCTCTTTACAGCGTGTTTATGTTAATGAAGAAGTGTATGAAGAGTTTGCTGAACTCATTGCCGAAGAGACAAATAAACTTAAAGTGGGTTCACCATATGAAGATGATACTTTTATGGGTCCACTTATCGATGATGAAGCAAGACATCGTACTAAAAGTTGGATAGCTTCTGCTAAAAATGAAGGGGCAAGGGTCATTGCCGGTGGGGATGAAATAGAGGGTATCTTCCCTCCGACTGTAATGGCAGATGTAACAGATGAGATGAAAATTATCTGTGAAGAGGTTTTTGCTCCCATTGTCAGCTTGGTAGCTGTGCCTGGTTATGAAACAGCTATAGAGAAGATGAATGACTCTCCTTTTGGTTTACAGTTTTCTATCTTTACCAATGACTTGAAAATGACACAAAACTTTATAGAGGATGCACAGTGTGGTGGTGTAGTGATCAATGATATTCCAACCTTACGTTTTGATGTGCAGCCTTATGGTGGTTCAAAACTCTCTGGTGTAGGAAGAGAAGGCCCAAAATGGGCACTAGAAGAGTTTACTGAAATAAAATCGATAGTTATATGCTAGTAAGAAAATATGAGGCAGATTCGGAAGTGGAGACTTTAGTCCCACCTACACTTTGCAACTTAACTTTCTGTGGGACTGAAGTCTCCACTTCCGAAAAATAAAGTAAAGTAGGATTTTAAATGGACTACATGTTTGAAGCAGGTTTTTTAGGAACCAGAGCACCATTTTTTATGGATTTTGTAACACTCATTGTTGCTCTTTTACCTCTTTTGGTCGGTATTGCTATCTCTTTTGCAAGAAAGCAAAAGTATGAATTGCATGGTATCGTTCAGACACTTATTTTTGTTATTTCAGTCCTTGTAGTAGGGTATTTTGAATATGGTGTGCGCTTGGGTGGAGGCTATGAAGCCTTTGTACAAAATACCCATGTTTCACACGATTATCTGTTTGTTGTACTGATGATACACATTTTCATTTCAGTCATTACATTGGGTGTATGGGCAAGTACAATATTTCATGCAAGAAAAGAGAGTAAAAGAGGAGGCATATTGCCAGGCTCCTATTCTTTAGTACATAAAAAAGCAGGTTTTCGCACCTCTGTAGGTATTGTACTCACATCACTTACCGGAATATGGGTTTACTTGCTCCTGTTCGTATTTTAGGGTTTTATACTTATGAAAAAAGTCGCTATCTCTGCCTGTCTTATGGGAAAAAAGTGCCGTTATGATGCTACAGATAACCATAATGCAACATTAATGTCTAAGTTAGAGGGGTATGAGCTTATCTCTTTTTGTCCTGAAGACCATGCTTTTGGTTCACCTCGTCCTACAATGGATCTGGTACAGACGAAAGAGGGACAAAAAGCCATTTCCAATATGACAGGAGAAGATCTTTCTGCGCCAGTAGTACAATACGCTAGAGATTTTTTTGACAAGCATACAGATATCGATCTTTTCATAGGCAAAGACAGAAGTCCAAGCTGTGGTGTCTGTTCTGCCAAACTCTATGACCTGAAGAAAAACCTTATAAGTGACAAAGAAGCAGGACTCATGGCAAAAGAGGCTAAGATACGAGATATCACTGTAATCGACGCAGAAGTGTTTGTCATACAATAAATATGATCATGCCATTCATTATGAATAAAGGAAATATTTTATGAAATTATTATTTACCATACTGTTAAGTACACTTTTTTTAAGTGCCAATATACAACAGGAGGATACTACAAAACAGGCTATAGTCAAGATATATACTGTAGCTAAAATACCAAACTACCAGGCACCATGGAGCAGTTCTATGCGCAGCAGTACGGGGTCAGGTGCTATCATAGAGGGAGGATATATTCTTACCAATGCACATGTAGTAGCCAATCAGGTTTTTTTAGAAGTACAGCGTTACGGAGAGCGTAAACGCTATATAGCAAAGGTGCATGCAGTTTCTCATCAGGCAGATCTGGCACTTTTAAAAGTAGAAGAAAAAGCATTTTTTGAAGGGGTGAAACCATTAACTTTTGGGGCACTTCCCGAAGTAGAGCAAAAGATAGTTGTTTACGGCTTTCCCATGGGAGGAAGCACACTTTCTGCGACCATTGGTGTAGTCTCAAGGGTAGAACATCATGTATATGCGCATAGTGGAGAGACTTTTTTAGCAGTACAGGTAGATGCAGCAGTAAATCCAGGAAACTCCGGTGGACCGGCACTCTCAGATGGGAAGATAGTAGGAGTGGTAATGCAAGTCATCAGTAAATCTCAAAATATCGGGTATTTGGTTCCTGTAGATATGGTACAACATTTTATAACAGATATGAAAGATGGAAAGTATGATGGATTTGGAGAATTGGGTATAGGTACTCAAAAGTTGGAAAATCCGGCTATGAGACGTTATTATGGCCTTGATGATAACATCAGTGGAAAGCTTATAGACAAGATCGTCTATAGCTCTTCATTAAAAGGTATAGTAAAAGAGGGGGATATTCTTACAGCTATTGACGGCCATAATATAGAAAACGATGGGACAGTTGCCTTTAGAAAACATGAATTCACAGATTACAATTATTATGTAGATACCCATCAAATGGGAGATACTATAACTCTTGATATTATCAGAGATAGGAAACCCATGAAAGTGAAAGCAACACTGCAAAACCGTGCAGATGATGTGTATTTAGTGAAAACAACACGTTATGACAGTATGCCAACTTATTTTATCTATGGGGGGTATGTATTTTCCCCTTTGACCAGAAATCTCTTACGAGCTACAAACCGTAATCGTTTAAAGTTGAGTAATTTGGCTTTAAAATGGCAAACAGAATATAAAAATGAAGTGGTTGTTCTGCTTAAAGTATTGGCTTCAGATATAAGCAGAGGAGACAATAACTTCGGTATGTGGGCTATAGATAAAGTCAATGGTGAGACATTTAAAAACTTTAAAGAGTTTTACCAAAAGATGGAAGCAGTGACGAATCACTATATTGTTTTAGAGGATAACGATGGTGTGAAAGTAGTGATCGAGAAAAAAGAAGCACAGGAAAAACAGAGTGAGATACTTAAAAAGTATAATATTCAGTTTGATAAGTCAATTGACCTGAGAGATTAATCGTACTTTTTAAACTGTTCCAACCACTCTTTGTCTTCTTCACTGAGTTTTCCAACCCTTTCAAGTAGTTTTTTCTTGGTAGAGATGAGGTCGTCTATTTCCAGATAGGCTAAAAGAGCAGGGTTGATAGTAGGTTCTTCTCTACCATAAGAGATAAGTTTTTCTATCTCTGCTAATAATTCTTCTTTGGTTTGTCTGTTTTCTTCATTCATTCTGTTATACTATCAAAAAATGTATAAGGATTTACTATGTTGGAAGTTGGCATGAATGCAGCAGAATTTTGTTTACCAAACCAGGATGAAGAAGAGATCTGTCTTAGAGATATCAAAGGGAGATGGATAGTGCTTTATTTTTACCCAAAAGACAATACTCCGGGATGTACGACAGAAGCCTGTGATTTTACAGCAGCACTTCCAAATTTTGAAGAACTGAATGCCATTGTTTTGGGTGTAAGTCCGGATAGCCCTCAGAAACATAGAAACTTTATAGAGAAAAAAGACCTTAAAATTACACTGCTTGCAGATGAAGACAAGTCGCTATGTAATGCTTTTGGCGTATGGCAACTCAAAAAGTTTATGGGCAAAGAGTATATGGGTGTAGTAAGAAGTACCTTTATTATAGACCCGGAGGGTAAAGTGGCTGCTGTCTGGAAAAAGGTGAGGGTTAAGGGTCATGTAGATGATGTAAAGGCTAAGTTGGAAGAATTACAAAACCAATGAAATATATTTAATTGTTTGACATTTTTTTGACATTTTAAAAGTATAATTTTATATATAATCAAACTAATTAAGAAAGGTATATGTATGAGATATCATAGTAAGTGGTCCGATAGAAGGACAGC
Source organism: Epsilonproteobacteria bacterium 4484_65 (assembly GCA_002085305.1). GTDB lineage: Bacteria > Campylobacterota > Campylobacteria > Campylobacterales > Sulfurovaceae > Sulfurovum. The sequence continues at coordinate 4,613 of NATJ01000028.1, forward strand.
AGTAGGAAATTTGAAACCATTTATGTTTCTTGTCATAGAGTTTATTGCACTGGTGATGGCATGTTGGCTTGTTTCTTTATTTGGTATTTTATTGATCACTATACTTGTTTGTCTTGGAGCAATATATTTTTTTATGACCTCTTCATTACTAAGATATAACAAAGTAAAAAAACGTCAAAAATATTCTAAGTATTAAATTATTACAATTTATATTGCATAAATGTATTTGATACGCTTTCTTCTTTTATATCTCACCTTTTTTTAAACATCATTTCGGTATAATCGCGTTCCTTATTCTCTAATGGGTTATGAAAATAGCTTGAATAATGGAAATACTCATGTAGTTATTCCTTGACTGGTTGCACATTGTGTGTTGATGACTACAGCGGACGATTCGGATTATTACCAATTCGACTCTTAAACCTAGTGATGAAGCTATGCTTTTAACTGAGTTTTTACAATGTAAAAATTCTATTAACGATATACCAAGGAGAAACTTATGGTAACAATGAAAGACTTACTCGAATGTGGTGTACACTTCGGACACCAAACAAGAAGATGGAATCCAAAAATGAAGAAATTCATTTTCGGTGCAAGAAAAAATATTTATATTATCGACCTTCAGAAAACACTTAGATATTTCAAATATACATACAATGTTGTAAGAGATGCGGCAGCTGAAGGACAAACAGTACTTTTCGTAGGTACTAAAAAACAAGCTAGATCAGCAGTTAAAGAGCATGCAGAGAGAGCTGGTATGCCTTATGTTGCTACAAGATGGCTAGGTGGAATGTTAACAAACTACCCAACAATGAAAAAATCTATCAGAAAACTTGAAATTATCGAGCAAATGGAAGAAAATGGTCAATTAGAAATGTTGACTAAAAAAGAAGCATTGATGCTTTTAAGAAAAAAAGAGAAACTAAGCTCATATCTTGAAGGTTTCAGACACATGAAAAAACTTCCGGACATGATGTTTGTTGTTGATGCTGTTAAAGAGCACATTGCTGTTAAAGAAGCAAAAAGAATGGGTATGAAAGTGATTGCCCCACTTGACACTAACTGTGATCCAGATGTTATCGATTACCCAATCCCAGGAAATGATGATGCTATCAGATCAATCAACCTTTTCTGTAAAGAGATGGCTGAAGCGATCATCGAAGGTAAAGCTGCATATGCAGAAGCTAACGGTGGAGAGGCTGAAGAAGTATCAGCAGGCGAAATGGAAGCAGTTATGGCTGAAGCAGCAGTTGAAGAAGCAGCGGCACCGGCAACTGAAGCTGAAGTTGAAAAACTTGTTGAAGAAAAAGCTGCACCTAAAGCAGAAGCAAAAACTGAAACTAAAGGTGATGACCTTACTAAGATCGCTGGTGTTGGTAAAGTATACCAAGGTAAACTCAACGACGAAGGTTTCCATACTTTTGCAGACGTAGCAAACATGACTGATGCACAAATCGAAGTTATGGAAGAGAAATACAGCTTTAAAGGAAACTTTAGAGACGCTGTTGCATCTGCTAAAGAATTGGCGGAGGCGTAATCATGGCAAACTTTGGACCTAAAGACATTAAAAAACTCAGAGAGATGACTGATGCAGGAATGATGGACTGTAAAAAAGCATTGACTGAAGCTGATGGAGATATGGACAAAGCTGTTGCATGGCTTAGAGACCAAGGTATGGGTGCTGCAGCTAAAAAAGCTGGTAAAGTAGCAGCTGAAGGTTCTATCGGAGTTAAAGTTGAGGGTAAAAAAGCAGTGATCGTTGAGATCAACTCTCAAACTGACTTTGTTGCTCAGAATGATAAATTCAAATCGCTTCTTTCAACGGTTGTAGATCATGCATTTGACAATGAATTGGCTGATGCTGATGCGATCAATAATTCGACGATCAATGGTGAACCTTTTGCGGATTATCTTTCTCAGCAAGTAGCTACGATCGGTGAAAAGCTTGTAGTAAGAAGATCAGCACTTATTGTTGGTGATGAGACTACAGCAGTAAACGGTTATGTTCACTCTAACAATCAAAACGGTGTTATCATCGAAGCTAAATGTGATTCAGCCCAAACTGCTGAAGCGATGACTCCTGTGCTTAAAGAAGTAGCGATGCATGCAGCGGCAATGTCACCAACTACACTTTCTTATAAAGACTTTGATACTGCATATGTAGCAGAAGAGACTAAAGGAAGAATTGTTGCTATTGAAAAAGAGAATGAAGAGCTTTCTCGTTTAGGTAAAACGCTTAAAAACATTCCACAGTATATTTCTATGAGTCAATTGACTGAAGAAGTTATGGCTGCAGCTGAAGGATTACTCAAAGATGAGCTGAAAGCAGAAGGTAAGCCTGAGAAGATCTGGGATAGAATTCTTCCAGGTAAGATCGCAAGATTTATCGCAGACAATACAACACTTGATCAGGAGCAATGTCTTCTTGATCAAAAATTTGTAATGGATGACAGTAAAACAGTTCTTGAATATATCCAAGACAAAGCAAAAGCTGCCGGTGGTACAGCTGAAATCGTACACTTCGTAAGACTTGAAGTAGGTGAAGGCATTGAAGTAGCAGAAGAAGACTTTGCTGCTGAAGTTGCTGCACAAATGGCATAATAGTTCTTCTATTTTACTGCACCTTTGACTGAACGGCTTCATTTCGTTCGGTCATGTACTACTCGTACACTCTCTCACTCCACTCACACCGTTCAACCAAATCTACAGCAAACTAGAAGACTATTTTTATAAAAATTACTGATAATAAATTAAAATTTTTAGAAACAACTTTCCCCCTTACTTTTTTATGCTAAAATACGCTTAAATAATTTAAAGGCACTACTTTATGTCTCAACCTCTTTTGGAAGCTACAAATATTTCTCATAGTTTTGACTATCCACTTTTCAGAAATATTGAATTTAGCATAGAACCTACACAAAGTGCAGCCATCGTAGGACGAAGCGGGTCTGGTAAATCTACACTTTTGCATATATTTTCTACATTTATGAAACCTAATGAGGGGAATGTTACACTTTTTGGTAAAGATCTTTATAGTCAGAATGATGCAGCTATAGAAGCATTACGTCGGTATGATATAGGGATCATCTTTCAGTTTCACTATCTTTTTAAGGGAATGAGCGCTTTAGAAAATATAGGTGTGGCTACAATGTTGTCAGCTGAACAGATAGATAATACTATACTGAAGAAGTTGGAGATCGATCATCTTATGAGTCATAAGACTTCTGAACTCTCCGGAGGAGAACAACAACGGGTTTCTATTGCAAGAGTATTGAGTAAAAAGCCACGAATTATCTTTGCTGATGAACCTACAGGAAATCTTGATAAAGAGACAGCTGATCTGGTTATGGATGTATTGATTGACTATATCAGAGAGACAGGTGCAGCCTTGGTACTTGTAACCCATGATGAAAATATGGCAGCACGCTGTGATAAAATCTATACTTTAGAAGATCAGGCGTTAAGTTAGTAGTTGTAGACATTAAGGACATTTATTGAGCAAAGCCCAAAAAACTACGTTATCACTGGGACATCTTCAGCAGATAGCTCATACGACTAGTCGTATTTAGAGAGTTGCAAATTTACACAACTTTAGCAATTATTTTATTTTGCTTGAGCTATAAGTACACCCTCTAAAAGTTTATCTATATCTCCATCCAAGATAGCATCTACATTGGTAAAGGCTTGGTTGGATCTTGTGTCTTTGACTTGTTGATAGGGTTGCATGACGTAAGAACGTATCTGATGTCCCCAACCTATTTCTGATTTTTCTACACCATCTATAGCAGCTTGTTTTTTAGCCATTTCATACTCATAAAGACGTGATTTTAACATTTTCATGGCAGCAGCCTTGTTTTTATGCTGAGATCTGTCATTTTGACACTGTACAATGATGTTTGTTGCTATGTGTGTAAGGCGGATGGCGGATTCCGTTTTGTTGACATGTTGTCCACCTGCACCTGAGGCACGATACGTGTCTACCCGTATGTCTTTGTCTTCGATGGTGATGTCTATGTCATCATCTACCTCTGGTGACACCATGACTGAAGAAAATGAAGTATGTCGTTTGGCGTTAGAGTCAAAAGGAGAGATACGTACAAGTCTGTGGATACCGTTTTCTACCTTGAGATACCCGTAAGC
>NATJ01000029.1 GCA_002085305.1 Epsilonproteobacteria bacterium 4484_65
CTCTTTCACCTGATGCAAGAACTGCTGCGATAACTGATGGGTTGGCATCAAGTGACTTGTTTATACGCTCTATAATGAAATTACTTAACAAATTAGTGTCAAACTCATCATAGTTACCTTTTAGTAGCGTAATAATATCATCAATATTGAAACTCAAATCATACGTAGTAACAATACGTACCATGCCATTTACTGCACGTCTAAGTGCAAACGGATCTTTAGAACCTGTTGGTATTCTTCCTACAGAGAAAAGCCCGAAAAGGGTATCAAGCTTAATAGACATTGCAACTATAGAGGAAAATACAGAAGTTGGAAGTTCTGCACCCTCACCTACCGGCATGTACTGCTCTTTAATAGCATTATAGACAATCTTATCTTCACCTAATGCTTTAGCATAGTAATAACCCATAAGCCCTTAAGGTCATTTTTGTAAAAGAAAAGACCATCAGCAAGACGCGGTTTGAGTACACGCTCATTTCCTGCAATTACCTTAGAATAATCATCTGTATAGGCGTTACTCACTACAACAAATTTGTTGGCTATCTTCCCATTTTCAAACACAGGGAAATAACGTTGATGCTCTTTCATAGAAGTAATGATCACTTCAGGGGGAAGCTCCAAGAAAAGCTCATCAAAAGTCCCTACAAGTGCTTTAGGATTTTCAGTGATCGCTACCACTTCTGCAATGAGTGATCTATCTCTTTCGATGATAATATTATGTGTAGATTCTAAAGCATCAAACTCAGCCAAGATCTTTGCCTCTCTCTCTTTGGGTTGAAGCATCACTGCACCCTCTGCCAAAATACTCTCATAAGCATCTATGTCAGCCACTTCAACTGCATCGTAAGTAACCATACGATGTACAAAAGTTTTTGTATCTGATTGCATGCCAAAAAGTTCTACAGGAACTGATGTCTCTCCCAATCTCACTTGAAGCCATCTGATAGGACGGATGAACTCATCTGTTCTGGCTCCCCAACGCATCATTTTTCCAAATGACATAGATGCTATCCACTTTTCCAACATCTCTTGGAGAAGAGAAGCAGTTTGGGCACCTTTCTCTTCTTTTTTAAAGTAGAGTACTTCTTTACCATTTTTTTCACCACGACCAAGTGCATCAAAATCCACTCCACATTTTCGAGCAAAACCCTCAGCTGCTTTCGTTGGTACACCATCCTTAACTGCGGCAACCATAGGAGGACCAAAAAGTTCTATAGTAGTATCTTCCTGGCTCAAAGCCATTGCTTCATGCTTAAGTACAAGTCTTCTAGGTGTATAAACAAATTCAAAATCACAAGAGAGATTATACTCTTCTAATATGTTTTTCCAAGATTTCTCAATGTTAGATACGATTTTAAGTAGTGGTATAGCTGGTAGTTCTTCTACACCGATTTCGATAAGTAGTGCTTGTGTCATTTTAGGTAATCCTGTAAAATAATAATAGCTATTATTTTACCTAAGAGTTGGTAAAGAGGGGGTTAGTCTTTCTTTTTCAACTCTTTGTCTTCCTTGTTTTCAGTTTTATCTGAAACATAATCATCTTCATATTCATCGATCAGATCTTTACGTCTCTCCTGCTCATCAAATTTAGATAAAAAATTATTTCTAATGATCGTAAATGTCATAAAAGAAAACAGAATAATTGCAATAATATAAAGTATATCTCCAATTGGCATCTTAATTCTCCAGTGTATTGGCTATGGTAATTTTTTCAAAGCCATCATAGTTCTGACGTAACGCATCATAGATTACAATACCTACACTTACACCAAGGTTCAGACTTCTACCTGCTCCACCCATAGGTATAGTGATGCACTGTTCAGGATGAGCCAATAGTACTTTTTCATCTATACCTTTGGTCTCTGAACCAAATAAAATATAATCACCTTTTTTAAACTCAGCATCAAAATAAAGATTATCTGTTTTTGTAGTTGCCATGTAGCTATGTTTATCGATAGGGTGTGCCTCCAAAAACTCAGCAAAACTTTCCCACACAACAAGATCAAGCTTATCCCAATAGTCAAGTCCAGCACGTTTCACTGCTTTATCATCAATATCAAATCCTAATGGTTTCACAAGATGCAAAGTAGCACCTAGATTAACACATAGTCGTCCTATAGTACCTGTGTTTGGTGGGATTTGTGGTTCTACTAGAACGATATTAAACATATTTTGGGATTCCTTTTTCCTTTTATTTGACTTGTGGCGTTGTTTCTCTTTTCTACCCCAAGGGCACTTCCTCACTTTGTTCACGGCGTTTTTTTAGAAAAAACGAAACAAAAAAGCGTCGTTGTTCTCAAATCGATTCGCTTCCAAGGGTGTTCACAACAACAAGGGCAGACTTCGTCTGATTTGATGGGAAGAGTTAAAAGATGACCGTTTTGTTACCGTTTACAAATACTCTATCATGAAGTACAAGAGCCAAAGCACGTGAAAGCACTATCTTTTCACCATCACGTCCTGCTCTTTGCATATCTCTCCAGGAAAGACGATGATTTACAGGAATAACATCTTGAGCAATGATCGGACCTTCATCAAGATCATCGGTGACAAAGTGTGCAGTCGCGCCTATGATCTTTACCCCTCTTTCAAAGGCTTGTTTGTATGGATTCGCACCAATGAATGCAGGAAGGAAAGAGTGATGGATGTTAATGATCTTTTGTGCATATGCTCTTACAAAAGTGGGTGTCAATATACGCATATATTTGGCAAGGACAATATAGTCAAATTCAAACTCATTGATAAGCTTCATCACATGGGACTCATGCTCTTCTCTAGTGAGTCCATCTGCGGGGACATGAAAGAAAGGGATATCAAATCTACGTACGAACGTTTCGAGTGTATCATGGTTGGCAATGACACATTCAATTTCAGCATCAAGCTCTCCATCTGCATGTCGTATGAGAATATCACCAAGCGCATGAGACTCTTTGGTTGCCATAAGGATGATTTTTTTATTCTTAGGTTCGATCACTCTGATATGTGCATCTGAAGGGACTACAGACTTTAATTCATCTTGTAACTCTTGTGCATTAAAGAGTCCTGTAACAACCGTACGCATAAAAAATCTTCCATGCTCTTTATCTACAAATTCACGGTTGTTATCGATATTCAGACCTCTATCATAAAAGACTTTAGAGATCTTATAGACTAAACCTTTAGCATCTTCACAATCAATAAGTACTCTTGCTCTGTTTTCCATATAATAACCTTAAGAATTTTTCTCATTTATTGCTCTTGGGAGTGGAGACTTCAGTCCCACCTACAATCTGTATAAATGCATATTTTTAATGCTAAAAGAAGCATTAAAATATAAACAAATAAAAAAATTTAAGCAAATAAACTTTAGGTGGGACTGAAGTCTCCACTTCCGTTATTTTACTTACTACTATAATCCGCGATAATGTCACCCATCTCAGTACATGTACAGATCTCTTTAGCATCATAATCACCAAGGTCACCCGTACGGTATCCTTCACTCAATGCTTTTTTGATAGCATCATCTATTTTGTCTGCTGCTTCGTTTTCACCCAAAGCATAACGAAGCATCATACTGGCACTAGATATAGTTGCAAGTGGATTAGCGATCCCTTGTCCTGCAATATCTGGCGCTGAACCGTGGATAGGCTCAAATAACCCTACACCTTTACCAGTACTCGCAGACGGAAGAAGCCCGATAGAACCAGAAAGCATACTTGCAGCATCTGAAAGAATATCACCAAAGATATTTCCTGTTAAGATCACATCAAACTGCTTAGGGTCACGGATAAGTTGCATTGCAGCATTATCTACATACATATGAGAAAGCTCGACTTCCGGGTAATCAAGAGCCACTTCTTCTACGATCTCTCTCCAGAACTGGCTCACTTCAAGTACATTTGCTTTATCTACCGAACAAATTCGTTTATCACGTTTCATAGCAATATCAAATGCCACTATAGCGATACGTTTTACCTCTTCTCTTGTATAGATCATTGTATTGAATGCTTTATCTTCATGAAGTTCTCTTGGCTGACCAAAATAAATACCACCGGTAAGTTCACGTACTACCATGATATCAACACCCTGAATAACTTCAGATTTAAGACTTGATGCATTCACAAGTTCATCATATACCATCGCAGGTCTGAGATTTGCAAATGTCCCCATCTCTTTACGAAGACCTAAAAGTCCTGTTTCTGGACGTAAATGTCTCTCTAAATTATCCCATTTTGGTCCACCGATAGCACCAAAAAGAATAGCATCACACTTCTTTACACCTTTAATGGTCTCATCTGGTAACGGCACACCTGTTTCATCTATTGCTGCCCCACCAAGCAACATCTCTTCATACTTAAGGTTAAATCCTTGTGATACAGAAATAGCATCAAGTACTTTAATGGCTTCATCAATGATCTCTGGACCAATCCCATCCCCTTTAATTACACCAATTTTATAACTTTTCATTTTTATGCCTTCTCTGCTATTTCTTTTTTAGCGAACGCTATAAGTCCACCTGCATCTACTAACTCTTGCATAAATTCAGGGATAGGAGAAAACCTATATGTTTTAGCCTGAGAAACATTGATCACTTCTCCTGCATTCATATCAACTCTTACTGTATCACCTTCATTGATCTCTGCAGCTTCTTCAAGCTCAAAAATAGGAAGTCCCATGTTAAATGCATTTCTGTAAAAGATACGTGCAAATGTAGGAGCAATGATCGCAGACACACCTGCTGCTTTAAGTGCTATGGGAGCATGTTCACGACTTGAACCACAACCAAAATTTTCACCTGCAACGATGATATCACCCTCACTCATTTTAGAAACAAACTCAGGGTCTGCATCTTCCATCACGTATTTAGCCAACTCAGATGGCTCACTTGTATTAAGATATCTTGCTGCGATGATCAGATCTGTATCGATATTATCACCAAATTTCCAAACTTTACCTTGCAAAGTCATTCCTTTAATAAGGGTCTAGACCCTAATAAATTTTCGCGATTATAGCTAAAAAAATAAAATTTACCAAATTTAGTACCAAAAACTAATATAATTTCGGTATAATCCACCTTAATTATATCTGAGGCGTTATCACCTCACACTATCAAGGATTTATATGGCAGCAAAAGACAGTATGAAAAATATAGAAGCGTTATTTAAGTCTAAGAAAAAAGGTGATGTAGTCACATTTGAAAACATCGCAAAAGAGTTTGGCAAACAACCGACTGCTGCACAAGCAAAAAAGATCCATAAACTTGCAACTGATGCTAAAGTAGAAGTTATTTCTGCTTCCGAGTATGCAAAATTTCTCACCGCCAAAGAAGCGAAGAGAAGAGAAGATGCAAGAAAAAAACTTGCAAATGGTGATACAGAAGATGAATTTGATCTCCATAAAGAAAAAGAGCTTCTGGAGTGGAGTCGTTCAGACAGTCCTGTAAGAATGTACTTACGTGAAATGGGTAAGATCCCTCTTCTTACCAAAGAAGAAGAAGTTGATCTTAGTATGCGTATTGAAGAGGGTGAAGACATTATCATCGATGCCATCTGTTCTGTTCCCTACCTTATAGGATATATCATCAACTATAAAGAACCTTTACTGAACCGTGAAAGACGTGTAAAAGAACTCTTTAAAAGCTTTGAAGATGATAAAAGTGATACGGATAAAGAAGAGTCTGATGAGACAGAGCAAGAAGCAGGTGCACCTAAAGATGACAAGAGAGTAAAACAAGTTGTAGACAGTTTTAAACAACTTGAAAAGGCTAAAAAAGAGTGGATGAAATCGCGTGATGATCTCGATGTATTCATGGAAACAGAAGAAGATCCTGTTAAGATCATCCATGAGCGACTTAAGATCGCATTTAAAAAAGAGTTACTTAAAGCCGCTCTACTTAACCTTGGACCAACCTCTAAACTCATCAATGAATTGGTCAAAGCAATGGAAACAGCACTAAGAAGTGATGACAGTTTTGATAAAGAGCTTAAACGCTTAGAGTATAAACTCCCACTTTTTAATGATACACTCAAAGAAAATCACCAAAAGCTACTTGATAATATTATCAATATGGATAAAGATGATATTATCGATGTTGTACCGGAAACTACCATGGTAAGTACTTATGTTGAGATCAAAAAACTTTTTGAGACCAGAGAAGCAAGTAAAGGCGGATTTGATCTTTCTGAAGAGAAACTCCAAGAGATCTTAGGTCAGATACGTCAAGGAAAAGCCAAGAGCGAAGTAGCAAAAACACGTATGGCAAAGTCCAACCTTAGATTGGTTGTATCTATCGCTAAACGTTATACTAACAGAGGGCTTCCATTCCTTGATCTTATCCAAGAAGGTAACATCGGTCTGATGAAAGCTGTTGACAAATTTGAGTATGAAAAAGGGTACAAGTTCTCTACCTATGCGACATGGTGGATACGTCAAGCCATCAGCCGTGCCATTGCAGATCAGGCAAGAACCATTCGTATCCCTATTCACATGATTGAAACGATCAATCGTATCAACAAGATCATTAGAAAACACCTTCAAGAGGAAGGAAAAGAACCGGATCTTGACACTATCGCTGAAGAAGTAGGACTTTCTGTAGATAAAGTCAAAAATGTTATTAAGATCACCAAAGAGCCGGTAAGTCTTGAAACACCTGTTGGAGATGAAGATGATGGTAGATTTGGAGATTTCATTGAAGACAAAACAACACTCAGTCCGACAGATGTTGTACTCAAAGATGACCTAAACAACCAGATAGATGAAGTACTTGACCAACTCAACGAGAGAGAAAAAGCGGTCATCCGTATGCGTTTTGGTCTTCTTGAAGATGAGAGTGACAGAACACTTGAAGAGATTGGGAAAGAGCTTTCTGTGACACGAGAGAGAGTAAGACAGATAGAATCTTCTGCTATTAAAAAGCTTAAGCACCCTAAAGTGGGTAGAAAACTTAAGAATTATATCGAAGAGTAATTCGGGTTTAGCAAAGGGTACCCACGAGGGGCACCCCTACGACATCATCAATATTTTATGCAGGGGTACCCCTCGTGGGTACCCTCTATAAATAGGAGAATACCTATATGCTTCAGCCCAAATTTTTCACCCTCATCATCGGCACCGAGATCCTTAACCGCAGAAGAACAGACAAGCACTTTGATTTTGTGACTCAGGCTTTAGAAAAAAAAGGATATAAACTCTCCGGCTCTTTCATCATCGAAGATGACCCTGCACTCATTGTTCAAACTATCAAGTTCATTGCTTCACAACCTAATCCTGTACTCTTCTCTTTTGGTGGCATAGGTTCTACTCCTGATGACTATACCAGAAAATGTGCAGCCATTGCACTTAAAGATGGTCACCTTCCCATACATCAAGAAGCTAAAAAAATCATAGAAGAAAAACTTGGAAAAGATGCCTATCCTTACCCTATCCGTATGGCAGAACTTCCAAAAGGAGCGAAACTTCTTGATAACCCTGTCAATAAAATGCCTGCCTTCTCTTTAGATGAACGTTATTATTTTATGCCAGGCTTTCCTGAGATGAGTCATCCTATGGTAGAAGAGATACTTGAAAAACTTTTACCGGAAAAAAAAGAGTATTATCGCCATACACTTACTGCTCTGTGTAAAGAAAACGAACTCATAGAAGTCATGGAAAAGATGCCCAGAGAGGTCGAGTTCTCTTCACTTCCTAAGCTCTATTCAGATGGATGGAGAGTTTCCATCTCTGTTGCATCACATGATGAAGCACTGTCTCTTCAAGCCTTTCAAATGTACATAGACATCCTTGAAGCCAAAAAGATAGTCTATGGACTTCAGGATGAGAGTAATTAATTGCATTACCGATCAATAAGTTACTCATCAACAAGTTTTTTGCAATGAGTTATGTAGAGACCCTTAAACATCCTGTCATTGCCAGACTTTCACTTATACAACTCATCTCTTACTTTGGGACATGGTTTTCTCAGGTAGCTATCTTTTCCATGCTTGTAGCATACAAAGCAGATGCCATTACCATCGCTTTCACTGCTGCTATGGCCATGTTACCTGCTGTGATCCTAGCTCCTGTTATCGGTATTATCATAGACCGTATCGACTTTAAAAAACTCATGATGACCCTTCTGATAGTTGAAATAGCCATGACCCTTGGTCTTATCTTCATCAACTCACTGGAATATGTATGGATACTGATGATACTCGTTTTCATCCGTTCCTCTGCTGCTTCGATGCTCTTCTCCGCTGAAATGGCACTTTTTCCAAAAATTCTACAAGGTGATATGCTCAAAAATACCAATGAAATCCACTCCATTATCTGGTCTTTCTCTTATGCTTCAGGTATGGCAATAGGTGGAATAGTCACTTATTATGTGGGTTACGATACTGCATTCATCATCGATGCTGTTCTTTACGGTATTGCTGTTTTACTGTTATTCGGATTCAAACTATCACTTGAAAAAGCAATACATACAGACTCAAACTGGCAAATGTTCAAAGATGGGTTTAACTATCTTAGATCAAAGAGAAAGATACTCCATCTTATCTTTCTTCACGCTGCCATAGGACTTACCAGTTTTGATGCACTCATCACATTACTCGCAGACTTTCAATACACAGAGGTCATTGCAGTACCTTTAGCCATAGGTTTAATGAATGCAACAAGAGCGATGGGTTTGATGATCGGTCCGTTTTTCATAGGTAAAATTATTTCTAAAAATAATTTACATTATTTTTTTATCTTGCAGGGTGCAGCTATTATTTTCTGGTCTACGATGGAATATAGTTTCTACTTAGGTCTATTTGCTCTGTTTGTAACAGGACTTTTCATCACTACACTCTGGTCATACACTTACTTACTCATACAGGAAGAGACGTCTCAGAAGTATATGGGAAGGGTTATTTCCTACAATGATATGTTTTTCATGCTTTCCAATGTTACCACCGCACTCTTCATTGGATATGCGATCTCTTTTTCTGAAAGTTTACCAAATTTTTTGTAGATTAATTCCCCTTTTTTATCAAAGATCAATATATCAGAATTGTCATCTGCCAATCCCCATTTTTTTACAAACACTTTCTTTTTGTCTTTTACATAGATCGTGTCAGGGAACTCTTTTTGTTTGGCTTTTAGTTTAGATTCTAATATTGCATTTGGCAACCATGTAGCAGCAAGATTTATCATCGCTACAGAAGCATATTTTCTTCTATCAAAATGACGCTTTTTTAATGCTTGTGTCAAAGGCTCATTGAGCTTTCTTTCATCCGGATCAACATAAAAGAGTATATGCACCTTCCCTTTGAGCATCTTGGAGTTCCATGCAGACCCATCAGTTTTACCACCATTATCACCATCTAATATTACACTACTTGGCACCTTACCCAACTCAACAGCTACAACACTTCCAACTAACACTAAAAAACCTAAAATTATCTTCTTCATTTTGAATACTCCTTTGTTGTTTATAGAACAAAAGATTGTAGCATATTTTGATGGTTATTTATAAACTTTATGATACCATGTACAAGAATTTTACTTAGGAGATACCCCTATGGATATTACTAAAATCGGACATGGTAAAAGCCATTATCGAAGTGCCACTTAACTCAGCTATCAAATATGAAATCGACAAAGACTCCGGTGCCGTTGAAGTTGACAGAGTACTCTACTCTTCTATGCATTATCCGGCAAACTACGGTTTTGTAGCAAATACTCTATCAGACGATGGTGACCCGATAGATATACTTGTACTTTGCGACTATCCGCTTCAGGCAGGTTCATACATCAAATGTAGACTTGTAGGTGTACTTATGACAGAAGATGAGAGTGGTGGAGATGAAAAACTTATCGCTGTACCAACCACAAAGATAGACCC
>NATJ01000030.1 GCA_002085305.1 Epsilonproteobacteria bacterium 4484_65
AGTTTGATGTGGATGAAGAGGGAAATATCCTCTATACGAAAGAGGCGGCACACTCTACAGAGCGCATTATACATGCCGGAGGGGATGCAACAGGTCGTTATATGCACTATTTTATGATGGTACAAAATATGCATCAACTTCAAAAAAATACACTGGTATATGATCTACTTATAGAAGATGGCCGCTGTTATGGTGTGAAAGCAAGTGTCAATTATCGGCCAACGACGATCTATGCTGATGATGTGATCATTGCATCTGGCGGGATAGGTTCTCTTTATGCGTACAATACGAACTCAAGAACAATCTCTGCAGATATCCATGGTATTTGTGTTGAAAAGGGCATAGAACTTTCCGATATGGAGTTTATGCAGTTTCACCCAACCGTTTTTGTTGATACACCTTATGCTAGAAAACTGTTACTTACTGAAGCACTGAGGGGTGAGGGTGCACATGTCGTGAATGATGAAGGAAACCGTTTCCTGTTTGAGTATGATAAACGAGGGGAACTTGCAAGCCGTGACATCGTAGCACGCGGTATTTTTGACCATAAGCGTAAAACAGGCAGTAATGCATATCTGGATTTTTCTATGTTTGAAGAAGAGTGGTTTGAACATCGTTTCCCTAATATCACACGTACATTTGGTGCGTTGGGTTATCATTTCCCTAAAGATAAAGTTTCTATTTCTCCTGCTTTTCATTATGCTAACGGAGGTATAAAATGTGATACCCATGGTTGTATAGAAGGGATGGAAGGTCTTTATGTCATCGGTGAAGCTGCCAGAACAGGTGTACATGGAGCAAACCGTTTGGCATCCAACTCTCTGCTTGAAGGCATGGTCTTTGCAAAGCGGGCAGTGGATCATCTTTTGAGTAAAGAGAAAATAGTAATTAAAACACCTGAATTTGAGAAAGATTACGCTAATATTCTACATAAAGATAATGACAAAACCTATAAACATAAACTGCGTCAAGTGATGTGGGATGATATAGGCATTATCCGTACAACCCAAGGGTTGCATGAAGCAAAAAATCTCATTTATGATATGAAAAATAGAGAGATAGGCAGACTGTTGGAATTACGACTTAATACAGCCTCTGCCATTGTAGATGCGGCACTTGCGAGAAAAGAGTCTTTAGGCTCACACTACATGGAAAGTTAAAATTTTTTAGAAGAAATAATTTTTAATGTATAGAAATATATCACTAGGAGAAGAGATGACAGAAGCAGTAGAAGTTGCTCAAACAGTACAGCATTTAGACTTAACCACAACATGGGTAGGAATACTCTCATTTGCAATATTTGTAATAGGATACTACTTCATTGCAACAGAAGACAAGTACCATATCAATAAAGCCAAACCGGCACTTTTCTCAGGAACACTGATATTTTTGCTTATTGGTGTCTATTATGCAATGAACGGTTTGGATGGAAAGCATCTGCACCATGAGATAGAGATACTAATCGTTGAGATCGCAGGGATATTTTTCTTCCTCTTTGTGGCTATGACCTACATTGAAGCGATGATCGATCGTAATGTATTCGGAGCACTGCGTTATAACCTTGTCTCTAAAGGGTATGACTATAAAAAACTCTTCTGGATCACCGGTATTTTAGCTTTCTTTATCTCCCCAATTGCAGATAACTTAACAACAGCACTTATCCTTTCTACTGTATTGATCACGATCGATAAAGAGAATAAAGCATTTATTGTTCCTTCTGCGGTAAACATCGTTGTTGCAGCCAATGCTGGGGGTGCATGGAGTCCATTTGGTGATATCACTACTCTAATGGTATGGGTGGAAGGTAAAGGGGCTTTTGTTGATTTTCTCTACCTCTTTCCTGCTTCTGTTTTGGGTTGGGGAATTACAGCATTCTTTTTGAGCCGTTTTATACCAAATGGTAATCCTCCGTTCGCAGAGGGTGAAAAAGAGGTACATATTGCCCCTGGCGGCAAGATCATTATGGGACTCTTTGGTTTCACGATCGCATCAGCTGTGCTCTCTCACCAAGTCCTTCATCTGCCTGCAATGTGGGGAATGATGTTTGGTTTGGCTGTTTTAAAACTTTATATTTACAGAATGAGTAGAGAAGTAAGATATGACAGTGATGGTGTTGTATGTCCTACAGTAAATGTTTTCTCATTCATTGCTAAAATAGAAAATGATACATTGCTTTTCTTCTTTGGTATTTTGGCAGCAGTAGGTGGACTTCACTTCCTAGGTTTCCTAGAGTACTTTACCGCACTTTACAGTCAGTTTGGAGCAACAACGGTAAACATTGGTGTAGGATTCCTTTCTGCTATCGTAGATAACGTTCCGGTAATGTCAGCAGTACTTAAATCAAGCCCGGATATGGGTACATCTGCACATGCACAATGGATGCTAGTAACACTTACAGCAGGGGTAGGTGGTTCACTTATCTCATTTGGTTCGGCAGCAGGTGTTGGAGTTATGGGTAAACTGCACGGTGTCTATACCTTCGCATCACATATGAAATTGGCATGGACTGTGCTCATAGGGTACATTGTTTCTGTAACTGTTTGGTATGTACAGTTTCAAATATTAGGTATTGGGGCGTAGCTTGTAGGGTGCGTTTACTAACGCACCTTTATATTTGCATCAATAAGTTTTAATCGTAAAATTTACTCATACAAATACAAGGAAACAATCCATGAAACAAGTACCTATTTTAGTATTAGACTTCGGTTCACAATACACACAACTTATAGCAAGAAAACTCAGAGAGTCCGGTGTTTATACAGAAGTTGTTCCATATCGTGAAAATATCGAAGATATCAAAGCACGTAAACCACAAGGGATCATCCTCTCTGGTGGACCAGCATCTGTTTATGCTGAAGATGCATATAAGCCAGATGAAGGTGTTTGGGAGCTTGGTCTGCCAATTTTAGGTATCTGTTATGGTATGCAGCTCATCACGCAACATTTTGGTGGAGAAGTGGTAGCAGCTGACCATCATGAATACGGAAAAGCGAAACTCAAGATAGAGAATGACTCTTCAATCTTTAAAGGTGTTACAGATGACTCTATCGTATGGATGAGTCATGGAGATAAGGCAGAAAAACTTCCTGAAGGCTTTAACATTATTGGAACGAGTGAAAACTCACCTTATGCAGCTATAGCGGACGATAATCGAAAAGTATATGCATTCCAATTTCATCCGGAAGTACACCACTCTACAGAGGGTACAGCCATGCTTAAAAACTTTGCTAAAAACATCTGTGGATGTGACAGTACTTGGAATATGGGAAGTTTTGCAAAAGAGAAGATCGCAGGTATCAGAGCACAGGTAGGTGATAAAAAAGTGCTTTGTGGCGTATCTGGTGGGGTTGACTCTTCTGTGGTGGCGGCCATGCTTCATGAAGCACTTCCAAAAGAACAACTTATCTGTGTATTTGTTGACCAGGGTCTTCTTCGTAAAGATGAAGCAGAACAAGTTCAAGTAATGTTTAAAATGTTAGACATCCCACTCATCACAGTTGATGCTAAAAAAGAGTTTATGGCAGCACTTGAAGGTGTGTCTGATCCAGAGACTAAACGTAAAGCGATAGGTGAAAAATTCATCGAAGTATTTGATAGTGAAGCGAAGAAGCACACAGACGTTGCTTACCTTGCACAAGGTACACTTTACACAGATGTTATCGAATCAGTTTCAGTCAAAGGCCCTTCAAAAACGATCAAGTCACACCATAACGTAGGTGGACTTCCAGACTGGATGACGTTTGAACTTGTTGAACCACTAAGAGAGATGGATTGCACCTCATAAGAGAGTCAGATGCTATTATGCAAGAAGAACTCAAAGCTACAGGCTACTATGATAAAGTGTGGCAGGCATTTACTGTACTTCTTAACGTGCAGTCTGTTGGTGTTATGGGTGATAATCGTACATATGATAACACCGTATGCATCCGTATGGTAGAATCTGTAGACGGTATGACGGCTACTTTTGCTCATATACCACATGATGTTCTTGAAGGTATGAGCCGTCGGATCATTAATGAGATCGATGGGATCAATAGAGTAGTTTATGATATAAGTTCCAAGCCACCAGCAACCATCGAATGGGAATAATTCGTTTATTTCACTGCATCTTCGTCTGAACGGCTTCGTTCCGTTCGGTCACGTACTAATCAGTACGCTCCCTCTCTTTACTTACGCCGTTTGAACAAATCTACGGCAAACTAAGCAAATTATTATTTCTAAATTAACAGTTAGATTAAGATATAATTTTTTTATTCAAGATAAGGATCTATATGCACTTAAATCTAATCAAATATTTCTCATTTCTCATTTTCATAACACTCTTTTCTCATGCCGGAGGAAATATAGAAAAACCATCTGCAGAGGAAGAGATAAAAGATACGATCGTAGTGCATGGGATGGTCTTACATGGTCGTGTGATGAACCTTGGTCCAAAGAGACTCTCATTTAAACTGCTTTACAGTGAAGGAATAAATCATATCGCCTATAAAGATATTGAATCAATCCATACCAAATATAATTACCACATATCATTTAAACGTATGGATATTGAAGGCCGTGTTGTAGGGATAGAAGATCATAAGTATCTTACGATCATGGAAGGGGATAAAGAGAGAACCGTTAAGATAGCTGATATAGACAATTTTGTTATGGCTGTGAGTGATGATGACTCATTTGAAAATAAAATACGAAATACATTTCCTTATACAAAAGGGAATATTAATATAGGTTTTGAGATCGAGAGTGGTACCAATCAAAAGAATGAAATAGATGTGCTGTTAAATTTACGACATAAACAAGCAGAACATGAAATCAAGCTTTATGTAGATTATGAATATGATACAAGGAAAACAGAGAATACATCTGATACAGTAAATAAAGATGAACTTGTAGGTATTTTGAGTTATAGAAATCATTTTAAAAACAATCAATTTTACTTCACTACACTTGCAGCTGACTATGATCGTCCACGACATATCTTAAATCGCTATATTCCTTCTGCAGGGTATGGTTATAGATTTAAGGTTGATGACTCTAAATGGTTGGAACCTTCTATTGGTTTAGGATATGCTGCGACCAGCTATACAGATGAGATATATACAGATAAAAACTTTGCTGTAGCCGCGCTTAACTTGGCAGGAAAATATCAGTTTGATGATGTTGCGTACATCAATAGCTTTATCATTGATGGATTTTTAATGTATTATCCAAGTCTTACAGATATGGATCAAGATTGGATATTTAGATCAAATTTGACTTTTACAGTTCCACTCTTTGATTTTTTATCTGTTAAATTAGCATATAATTTGATAAATGACAGTAACCCTGATCCTTCAGTTGGTAATAATAAAACCACAACGAAATTGTTATTTGGGTTTGATTTTTAAGATATAAAGTTTATTTGGAATGGTTCTGCTATAATATTTTAAAAAAGGTTTAACAAATGAAACAAACACTTCTTTTTACTATATCTTCTCTCTCTATAGCTGCGCTTATGACGGCATGTACCAATCAAATGGCTTCCGTAGGATTAAGTCCTGCTGATAAGGCGGAAGAGTGTATGATAATTGATAAAAAAATGATAAAAATCGATAATTTTATGACTGTTGTGAATGATACCAGTGCTTTCCATTTGGAAGAAGCGGCTAGAGCAATAGAAGCACCGGGAATTACAGTGAGTACCAACAAAAAGCAAATGCTCAGAGATGCAAATAAAAAGAAAGCAGCACTTGAGTCAGAGCATCAAAAACTGGGATGTGAGACTCCGAAAAAATAAGTTTATTTAAACATCTTTGGATAGATGAAAAATTGCATTTTCCCTTTCCCGATCTTAAATGCTTTCCAATCATTTATAGGTAGCTTTAGAGCTACTATGCCCAAGGTTGGAACGTTGTCAATATAGTCATCGATCAGCATATTACTAAGTTCTGTTGTTTCGGGATTGTGCCCTACTACGAAAAGTGAATCATACTTGTTATTAACATCTTTGATGAGTTTCTGTATTGTTTCCGGTTCTGCCATATAGAGTGCATCGATGTATTGTATTTTATTATTGTACCCAATCTCTTTAGCTAAACCTTGTGCTGTGAGTTTAGTTCTTTTGGCTGAACTAGAGAGTATAAGGTCCGGTATGATCTTTTTATCTTTGAGTACCTTTGCCATAGTAAAGATAGCTTTTTTACCCCTTTTGTTGAGACCTCTATCAAAGTCACTTCTACTTTTATCACTCCAGTCTGATTTTGCATGTCTGATAAGATATAAATTTTTCATATGTAAATTATAGCAAGAAAAATAGTGTTATTAGATTGTTTAGTCACTAGCACTAAACAATCTTAAAACAATTCTTGCAAAAAAACTTGAAATATTTAACAAAATAGACTATAATCTCACAAAAATTCTCTAACCATTGGAGACAACGGTATAGGTATGAATGAGGCAGATCTTATGGATCATCTTGGAACGATTGCAAAATCCGGTACAAAAGCATTTATGGAAAATCTTACAGGAGATGCAAAAAAAGACTCTCATCTGATCGGCCAGTTCGGGGTAGGTTTTTACTCTGTATTCATGGTAGCGGATCATGTCGATGTTATCTCTAAAAAAGCAGGTGAAGAACAAGCTTATATGTTCAGTACGGATGGGTCAGGCGAGTATGAAGTAAAACCAGTGACCAAAGAAGAGCATGGGACTGTTATTTACATTAAGCTCAAAGAAGATGAGAAAGAGTTTTTAGACAAGTGGAAGGTAGAAGAAGTGGTTAAAAAATACTCTAATCACATTGCATATCCTATTATGTTGAATTATTCTAAAGAAGAGACAACAGGAGAGGGTGATGATAAAGAGACAAAAACAGTTCAAAAATCAGAGCAGATCAATGCGGCAACAGCACTCTGGACACTTTCAAAGTCTGAACTTAAAAAAGAGGACTATATAGAGTTTTATAAAACCATTTCCCATGGTGATGATGAACCACTTACCTACTTACATAATAGAGTAGAAGGTTCACAAGAGTTTACTACACTCTTTTACATCCCTAAAACAGCACCGATGGATATGTACAGAGCAGACTATACACCGGGTGTAAAGCTCTATGTTAAACGTGTGTTTATTACCGATGATGACAAAGAGTTGTTACCTCCGTATTTGCGTTTTGTAAAGGGTATCATAGATTCCGAGGATCTACCGCTTAATGTATCTCGTGAGTTGCTTCAGGAAAACAGAATTTTAGCAAATATCAAACAAAACTCAGTCAAGAAAATATTAGGGGCAATTAAAAAACTCGAAGGTGAAGATGCAGAAACTTTTACTGCCCAGTATAACAGGGTTATTAAAGAAGGTATCTACACAGATCAAATAAATAAAGAGATACTACTTGACATTGTAAAGTACAAAAGTTCTACCCAAGAGGGGCTTGTATCATTTGAGGACTATATATCTCGTGGAGACAGTGAAAAGAAAGAGATTTATTACATCACAGGTGAAGATGAGAATGTACTGAGAAATTCGCCACTGCTTGAAGCCTACAAAAAAGCAAATATCGAAGTGCTTATCATGGATGACAAAGAGGTAGACAGTATTGTTTCCCCTATGATAGGCAGCTATAAAGAGTGGAGTCTTAAGGATATCACTAGTATAGATGCACCGGACAGCAAGACAGAAGAAGAGAAAGAAGAGATAAGCAAAGAGTTCAAATCTCTCACAGATAAGATCAAAGAAGTTTTAGGTGAAGAGATCAAAGAGGTAAAAACTTCTACACGACTGACTTCAAGTCCATCATGTGTACTGAAAGATCCTTCTGATCCTATGGCCGGGATGGCAGCAATGTTTGCCCAAATGGGACAAGAGATACCAGAGACTCCTCTTATCTTAGAGATAAACCCTGAACATGAAATGATCAAAAAGCTTGATGCTTTAAGTGATGAGAGTCTATTTGCAGATATTTCATGGATACTTTTGGATTCAGCAAAACTTTCTGAAGGACTAGAGCCTAAAGATAAAGGTGCCTTTGCACAGAGAGTGGCAAGTTTAGCTACAAAAGCAATATAAATATAAATGCGTAGGGTGGGTTCACCCACCTTTATAATATATAGCTTTTAAAAATATTTAATTTTATCTTGACGGTAGATGAATCCACCCTACGCGGGCTTTTAATTTTCTAAATGTTATAATCTTTATAATATCAACCTACAGGATTTTTCTTGAAAACACACATGTCACCACAAAAAAAAGCAACTATCGTTTCAAGTTCAGTAGCTACCGTACTTGTATTTGTAAAATTGATCATCGGTATCGCCAGTGGTTCCGTGGCTGTACTGGCTTCAGCCATAGACTCACTGCTCGATATGGCAGTCTCTATCTTTAACTTCTTTGCTATTAAAAAATCAGAAGAAGATCCGGATGCTGAGTATCAGTATGGTAAAGGAAAAATACAGGCTATTGCTGCAGTTATAGAAGGTACTGTAATTACTATTTCTGGTATCTATATCATTTATGTAGCACTTAAAAAACTGGATGAAGGTACTGTAACTACATTGCTTACACCATCTATCTTTGCAATGGTGTTTTCCATCATAGTAACTTATTTTTTAGTACAGTATTTGCTCAAAGTAGCAGAAAAAACAGATAATCTTGTCATTAAAGCAGATGCTTTGCATTATAAAACAGACCTTTGGAGTAATGCAGCGGTACTTGTGGCTTTGGGACTTGTTTCTTTGACAGGACTTGACAGCATAGATGCACTCTTTGGTTTGGGTATCGGAGTGTATATTATATATTCTGCTTATGAGATTATTGTAGAAGGTATTGAGATACTTCTTGATAAATCTTTAGATGGTGAAGTTGTGGCAAAGATAGGAGAGATCATCTCTAATCACCCTGAGATCACAAGTTATCACTGGCTCAAAACACGTACGGATGGTACGACGAACTTTGTTGAGTTTCATATGGTATTACGTCCCAATATGCTTCTGCTTGAAGCACACCGTATCGCAGATGAAGTGGAAGATAAAATGATGGCGCTAGAGAAAAGAAAACGGTGGATCATTACCCCACATTTTGATCCCTATGATGATGAAGATGTTAATGTAGCAATGTTAAACGGAAAGTCTTTAGCAGAAATAAACAAAGCGGACTAATGCCAACAGCTATCTATCTTTTATCGCCTACACCTAAAGAAGGAACGATATCCCTACCTATGATAGACTTTGCAATTACGGCTGAATCTATAGATTTTTCTCATAGTGATACCTTAATGTTTACCTCTAAACAAGCTGTTGTAACTGCTGATAAGATAGATAGTTCATGGAAAAATTATCCTTGTGTAGCTATAGGTCCTGCAACTAAAAAACAGATAGAGGATCTAGGAGGCAAGGTTATTTACTATCCAAAATCTTTTTATGGTGAAACATTAAGCCATGATATATCACAATTTTTTAGTGATAAAAAACTGCTTTATCTGCGGCCAAAAGAAATATCCTTTGATTCTAAAGGCTTTTTGGAGAAAGAGGGGATAACACTTCAAGAACAAATCATTTATGAAACCTCTTGTATCCAATACCTTCATAAAGAAAAACCTTTAAAAAACGCTATTATTATCTTTACTTCCCCCTCAACCATACATTGCTTTTTAAAGAATTTTGAGTGGGATGAGAGCTATACCGCTGTGGTAATAGGTAAAGCTACCAAAGTACATTTACCTGCAGATGCAGCGTATGTAGTAGCAGATGCACCACTTATATCTTCTTGTATCGAAAAAGCAGAAGAGATAGAAAATTCTTCATTTTAGGGAGTACCTTATTCACTTCTAACTCCAAATAGGTTATAATAAATCTAACCTAAGTGGTTCGATTACTGTATATGGGGTTCAACATTAATTTTAGTGGGACATGTAGTCTCTTGGTGTGTGGACATTTTCGTTTGAGTATGGTTTTTCATACGAGAAATTGCCCCCTAAAGAGAGACTCTCTCCTGCATTGTTAGCTTTTTAGAGCCGACTTTTAAACAGAACGGCCACTCGGGGGTTTATTAGCGATGATTCTTGCACGCATAGGACTTTAAAAAAGGTCATCGACGAACAGGGAGTTCGCTTTCAAACCTTTTTTAAAATCCTCTACGCACAATTATCATCACTACTAAATTAATTATAGCATTATGGAATAATGCATACTTCAATTTTAATTTTTAATTAGTAATTGTTAATTTTTTTCGGAGAAAAAATCATGAACGTATTGATGATAGGTGCAGGTGGTAGAGAGTACTCTATTGGTTTGGCACTCAAAAAAGATGAGAATGTTGAGACGATCTATTTTGCACCGGGTAATGGGGCTACAGATGAATTGGGTGAGAATTTAAATATCAGTGATTTTAATGAATTGGCTGATTTTGTAGAAGCAAATAATATTGAATTGACTATAGTTGGGCCTGAAGCACCACTGGTTGATGGTATTGTTGATGTCTTTGAAAAAAGAGGATTGACCATCTTTGGACCAACAGCGCAGGCTGCCCAGTTGGAAGGTTCTAAGATCTTTATGAAGAACTTCCTTGCACGTCACAATGTTCCTACGGCTAAATATATCGAAACAGATTCTTTGGAAGATGCCTATAAATTTATCAATACGCTTGAAGTGCCTATTGTCGTCAAAGCAGATGGGCTTTGTGGTGGTAAGGGTGTGATCATTGCTCAAAGCCATGATGAAGCCAAAAAAGCTGCGGGTGAGATGCTCTCTGGTAACTCATTTGGTGATGCGGGGACATCTATTGTTGTTGAAGAGTTTTTAGATGGATATGAACTTTCTGTCTTTGCTATCTGTGATGGGAAAGATTATGTAGTTCTGCCTGCTGCGCAAGACCATAAAAGGCTACTCAACAACGATGAAGGCCCAAATACAGGTGGTATGGGAGCCTATGCCCCAACGCCACTTGTCAATGATGAAATTTATCGTAAGCTAGATGAGAGAGTAATAGAGCCAACCCTTAAAGGGATGGAGGCAGAGGGTATGCCGTTTACCGGTGTACTTTTTATCGGTGTGATGGTGGTTAAAGGTGAACCTATTATCCTTGAGTATAATGTACGTTTTGGTGATCCTGAATGTGAAGAGTTAATGCCATTACTTAAATCACCGGCAAGTGAGCTGTTCTATAAAGCAGCAACAGGCGACTTGAAAAATGCCAAGATAGAGTTTCATGATAAATATGCAGTGGGTGTTGTGATGGCAAGCAAAGATTACCCTTATAAAAGTACAGCACCTGCAGAAATTATTGTAGATGATATTTACCATGAGGAGCTTAAAGAAAATGCACATATCTCTTATGCAGGGGTAAGTCGTGGTGATGATGGTAAACTTTACGCAACAGGTGGTAGAGTGCTTGTTTGTGTAGGTGTGGGTGACAGCATTAAAGAAGCACAGGAACGTGCGTATATGCTAGTAGGTCAAGTGCACTTTGCAGGAAAGCAGTGTCGTACTGACATCGCTTATCAGGCACTCTAGGCATCTTGATGGCTGAGTCGACTTCTCTGCCTATAGCAAGTGTACAAAAGAGAATCAGTGCGTTTGTTATAGATGACATTACGGTAGCACTTTTCTTTCTGATCATCTTTTATGATCAACTACTTGTTATTGCTTCGCACGCATCCGGTATGATGTCAGCAGAGGAGATGACCCTTATTCAAGCCCAATTAAGACAATTCAGTGTTGACAATATTCTTGTTATGCTTTCAATAAAAGTACTTTATCATACAGTACCTGTCTGGCAAAACGGGATAACCTTAGGAAAATATATCATGAAGATAAGAGTGATCGATTTTAAAACAGGAGTTAGACCATCATTCATTCAAGCCTTTTTACGTGCACTGCTACGGATCGGTAGTGAAGTCTTTTTCTACTTAGGTTTCATTATGGCATTGATGATGCCTCTCAAGCAAACCTTTCACGATAAACTTTCCAATTGTGTAGTTATTGATGCATAAAATCTTACTTCTCCTCTCTTTTCTAGTGAGTATACAAACACTGCATGCTGCAGAAGAAAAGAATAAAATAGAAGTAACTGCAAAACATTTAGACACAACCGAAACAACCGTTAAAGCTACAGACGGAGTTGTAGTCTATTATCAAGACTCTGTGATCAAAGCTTCTTCAGCTTTTTATGATAAAAAAACTAAACTGCTTGTCTTGGATGGAAATGTTGAAATGATCGGGTATCAAGGTACCAAAGAACATATTAAACATTTAGAGATACAGACAGAGAGTAAAGAAGTCACGTTTGAAGAACTTTTCTTTGTAAGTGAAAATGATGTTTGGCTTTTTACAGATAAAGCACATCGCAGTGAGGGTAACTATACTTTTGGAATGAGTATGCTTTCGAGTTGTGATGTGAATGATCCTATATGGAAGATGGTTTTTTCTCATTCTCTGTATGACAGTGAAGAAAAGTACATGAAAGTGTATGATGCAAAAGTTTATTTTTGGGATATACCTATGTTTTATACGCCTTATTTGGCTTTTTCAACACATAAAGAGAGGAGTTCTGGACTGCTATTTCCTCTTTTGGGTTATTCTGCTGAAGAAGGATTTATCTATGAACAACCTATTTTCTGGGCGATCTCACCAAGTATGGATATTGAATTCAACCCACAGATCCGTACAAACAGAAGTGTAGGACTTTACGCGACTTTTCGTTTTGTTGATAGTGACCACTCTTCCGGAAAGCTAAGAGTAGGGTATTTTAAAGATCAGGAAAATTATATAGAAGAAAACAATCTTCCAAACAGCAGTCACTATGGGTTGGAATTCAACTATGAATCTTCTAAAATATTTTCTGACAAGTTGCCTTCAGGTTTTACAGATGGTTTATATATTAATACAACATTTTTAAATGATATTGATTACCTTAACCTGCAGAAGACACACCTTTCACATTTTGGGTTAGTACCACTGCAAGAATCACGATTAAATTATTTTTTATATAATGATGATTATTATGCAGGGGTCAATGCAAAATATTTTATAGATACGCGAAAAGTGGACAACGATGATACTCTACAGATACTTCCTTCTGTACAATTACATAAATACTTAGATCATTTTTTATGGAATAATTTTACATACAATGTTGACTTTCAAGTTAAAAACTTTGATAGAAAGGAAGGTACTACGCTTAAGCAGGCGGAGATGAAAATACCTCTAGAGTTCACTACTTCGTTTTTTGATGATTTCGTAAGTCTTTCACTTGCTGAAGATCTCTACTACAGTAAGTTCTTTTTTGGTAATGAAAGTTATATTTATGATGAGTTCGAATATTACAGTAGTATTCATAAAGTAAAATTGTTTACAGACCTGACAAAAAACTATGATAATTTTATACATGTATTACAGCCTTCGTTGGGATATGTAAAGCCTGGTAATGAAAGTGAAAGTCCAGTTGAATTTGATAACCTTACAGAAGATCAGAAAGAGCTTTTTTCAGTAGGGTTGCCTGAAGAACATTATGCTTTTTCTTTAAGTCACTATTTTTATGATAAAAATATGAAGTTAAAATTTTATCAACGACTTTCTCAAAGATATTATGTAGACAGAGAGTACAAGTTTGCGGATATAAGTAATGAAATGCAGTACAATTGGGAAAAATGGCAATTTTATAATGATGTGGTTTATGCTCCTGAGTTTAATAAAGTACGTACATCATCAAGCCGTATTTCATTATATGAAACAGAGTATTATATCAGTGTAGGGCATACTTATAAAAAAGTATTACCCGACCAACCGAATATACTACCGGCAAATGATGTGAGTTTAAGTTTTGGTTATACTTACAATCAGAGGATCAACTTTAATGGTGGATTGACTTATAATATAGATGAATCTTCAAGTAAACAGTGGCGATTTGGAGGAAGTTATAAGCAGGACTGTTGGAGTATGGCTGCTTCTGTAAGACAAGATATTACGCCAAGACCTACAGGATATACAACAGACAATACTTTTTATGTCCAATTTAACTTTATCCCTTTTGGCGGGATAGGAACAGAAAGTATGAAGTAATGCATAGCCCCATAGAAGAGATCGATAAAGCTTTAGATATTTTGGGTTTGCCTAAATTGATCACTAAAGCAGATATTAAAAAACAGTATCATTTTTTTGCAAAAAAGTACCATCCTGACTTAGGAGGAGATGCAGCCAAAATGGAGCAGATTAACTATGCATACAAACTCTTGATGAAGTATATAGAAGAGTTTCGTTATACTTTTGATGAAAATGAAGTAAATAAACAATTTCCAGGAGCAGATTATGCCCAACGATTCAAACCTTAATGCTTATTTTGAAAACAAAGAGGATGCGGCAGTTAAACTTATAGAAACGCTGCCTCTTAAGTTGTTACGAGATAATGAAACAGTTGTGATAGGTGTGAGTGAAGAAGGTGTCTATTTTGCAGATAAGATTGCTAAAGCAACAGAATCACAAATGGATATCCTTCTTACGGAGCCTATTTTAGCACCAAATAATCCTGAATTGGCAATTGCAATGGTTTCTGAGACAGAAGAGGTTGTCATGCATAAGGCGTTGATAGACTCTTTTGATATTAGTGAAGACTATATTTATAGTGAAGCACACCATAAGTATGAAGAGGAGGTGCTTGCTTATGTCTATAAGTATCGCAAAGGCAAAGAACTGGTTTCACTCAAAGGGAAGTATGTTGTACTTGCAGATGAGTGTATAGAAACAGGACTTACTATGATGGTAGCACTCAAATCGGTGATCGCTAGGGAAGCTAAAAATATTTATATTGCAACACCTATTTTAGATAAAACAGTGTATGAAAATCTACTCTCTGTTTGTCAAGAAATTAAAACTGAAACCCAAAAAGGATAAAAGAACGTATGGAAGAACAAATAATAGAGATAAATGTAAATAGTCTTGAAGAAAAATATGAATTTAATAAAGTAGCAAAACAAGCTAGTGGTGCAGTGATGTACAGACAAGGCAAAGCAGTGCTGATAGCAGCAGTTGCAATGGATGAAAAAGCAGTAGATGAAGATTTTCTTCCTTTAACTGTGCAGTATATGGAAAAGGCGTATGCCGCTGCTAAGATC
>NATJ01000031.1 GCA_002085305.1 Epsilonproteobacteria bacterium 4484_65
ATATACTGTGGGAGAGTTAATATTCCCCTCCTGTCCTCCAATACCAAAAGAGAACTTCAGTCCATCATCCCCTCCATTTTGAAGATCATGACAGGTAGCACAAGAGATGGTTCCATCTCTGGAAAGGATAGGATCAAAGAAGAGTCTCTTTCCCAGTTGAACCTTCTTGGCATCCACTTTTATCTCATTGGGAATAGGCTTAATGGGAGCAGAGAAAAGTATTGTAGTAAAACAAAATGCACTTATGATCAGTCCAACTATACTTTTCACTCTCTTCTTCCCCCCCCTCTGTTTATTATTTTAAAGTTCGATACAAGTTCCTACACCTGAGCTTGTCAATATTTCAAGAAGCAATGAATGCTCCACACGACCATCGATGATATGTGCTTTTTTCACCCCGCCTCTTAATGCTTCTATACACGCATCTACTTTAGGTACCATACCCCCTTGTATCGTACCATCAGTTTTCAATGCTTCTGTTTTTTCTATGCTTAGGTTAGTAATGAGTTTCATATCTTTATTGAGGACACCCGGAGTGTCTGTTAAAAAGAGTACTTTTCTTGCTTCAAGTGCTACTGCTATCTTACTGGCTGCAAGATCAGCATTGATATTAAAACCGGGATGACCTATAGTGCTACTCCCTGCAATAGGTGCGATGACAGGTACTGCTCCATCTTCGATAATATTATTAACGATCTCCGGATTGATATGTTCTATCATCCCCGTATAGCCAAAGTTTTCAAAATCTTTGGGAATACCTTTTAAAAAGCCACCATCTTTCCCGGAGATACCGATGGCTTTTGTGCCGTGATTATCAAGTAGGGAGACTATCTCTTTGTTGATCTCTCCAGAGAGTACCATTTCAGCAATACGCATCACCTCTTTTGTAGTCACTCTCTGTCCATCGACAAACTTCGTATCTACCCCCAGGTCAGCCAAAAGGTTGGTAATACTTTTCCCACCGCCATGTACGATGATAGGTTTCATTCCTACAAGGTGCAATAAAACGATATCTTGTGCAAACTGCTCTTTGAGTTCAGAACTTGTTTGTGCAGCACCACCATACTTGATCACAATTTTTTCATTGGCAAATTTTTTAATAAATGGTAACGCATCAAGCAGCGTTTTTACTACATCAATTTTATCTTTCACTACAATATCCTTCTAAATAATCATCTATTTTTATAAAAATTTCATTTTTGATCTCTAATTTTAACTTCATTTCAGAGATAGGCAACTTAAAGTCTTGTATCTTTACTTTATCTTTTGAGGTACAAAGCAAAGAACTTGCATTATGTTCTTCTAGAATTGTTTTAAGAGTTTTCTCATCAAAATAGGCATGATCTTCCAAATAAACCTTTTCAACCACACCTTCAGGCAAATATTTATCTAATCTTGCAGGGTTTGAGATAGCCGTGACCAGTACCATACGTTCACTAAGATCTTCAAACGATACAACACGTTTAAAATCATCACCCTCTTTGGCAATAATATCTGCATATTTACGATTAAAATAAAATTCCCTAAATGCTCCCGCAGGAAAAGGAAGATAGTTTTTAATGTTTTGTGGTTCAAGCAGTATTTCAAACTTTTTTATATCAACACGGTTAAATCCATCATCCAGAATAATAAACTTTGCACCTTGTTCTTTGGCTAATGCTATAGCATCCTGCCTATCTTCACTGACGATGACGGAAGCCTCAGACACTGAACTGGCCATCAACATGGGCTCATCACCACTTTGAGTTACATCTACTAAAATTTCACCATTTCGACTTACTTCAACAAGCCCTTGACTTTTTCTACCATAACCACGGGAAATGATAGTTACATTTTTAAACCTGGAAGCTAAGGCAATGACAAAAGGGGTTTTACCAGAACCGCCTACAATGAGATTACCCACAGAAACGATGGGAATACCAAGATCTTTTTTAGGAACGATCATCCTTCTCAGTGACATGAAAACTCCATAAAATATAGAAAGAGGTAACAGCAGAAAGATAATAGAAAAATGATACCATTTAGGTGCAAAAAACATCTGTTCAAAAAAAGCTGTCAAGAACACTTTCATGAACACTCTTTCGCACCCAGTTTTTTTATCTCATCACAGGTAAATCCTGCCTCTTTCCTAGCATCCACATTGATATGAGGCCTATGTTTTGTAAGCAGTTTATAACGTTCAAGTATCTCAAAATAAACACTCTCTTCCAGCCCCTCTTTTTTACAAAGGTACTTAAACCATTTGTCACCTTTATGTACATGTTCTATCTCTTCATCATAAATGACATTCAGTGCATCAATGAGTTTTTTCACTAGTGGGTTTTTTCGTTTATTATCTAACTTCTTGATGATCTGCGGATTGACATCCAGTCCGGATGCTTCATAATAGCGAGGGATTATTGCCATCCGGTCAAGTACAGCCTCTCTTGTATGTTCTGCTGCATCAAACAGTCCACAATGTACAGGAAAATCCCCATACTTGTAGCCTAACAATACCAATAATTCATCTAACATTTTATAATGACGTATCTCATCTTCAGCAACGACTAGCCAGTCTATTTTATACTCAAGGGGCATCTCAGGAAAACGGTAGACTGCATCCAGTGCCAAATCTATGGCAGAATACTCTATGTGCGCAATAGCATGTACTAACGTAGCCAAACCTTCTATACTGTCAAAATCCTTTCTGGCTGGCAGCTCTCTAGGATTTACAATGTGACACTTTGAAGCATATGAAGGGGTTTCAAACACAATTGGACTAAAATCATCTGCGCAACTAACCTCATTTTGGCTACAATACTCCAAACACTGAATAGTCAATTTCTCTTTGAGATCAATATCATCACTGGCAATGGCTGTTTCTAAGACTTGATAAATATTCATAAGGAATTATAACTGATGGAAATTAAAATACAACCTATGGGACCTTACCAAACCAACTGTTACATCGCTACCGTTGATGGAAAAGATTTCATCATCGACCCCGGAGTAGATGCAACAACATGGGTTCTAAATAATGTCACTAACCCTGTAGCTATCTTAAACACCCATGGACATTTCGACCATGTATGGTCCAATGCAGAAATAAAAGAGAAACTCAAACTTCCACTCTACTGCCCTAAAGGTGATGTCTTCATGCTCACAGATGATCCACTGGGACAGGGTACCCCTAAAAGCACACCCGACTATGAAGTGGTAGGAGATGAGGAACTTACTCTTGAAGGGGTCAAGATCAAATACCGCCACTTCCCTGGACACACCCCGGGAAACTCCATCATCGAGATGGGTGACGTATGGTTCAGCGGAGACTTTCTCTTCCAGCAATCCATAGGAAGATGGGACTTCCCTGCTTCAAGCGGAGAAGATATGGTAAAAAGTTTAGAGAAAGCAATGGAGATAGAGGGTGACTATACCCTCTACCCCGGGCATGGATTAAGTACGACACTTAAAGCTGAACAAAGAGTCATTCCATTCTGGATAGATCAAGTAAAGAGGTCGCTATAAATGCGTAGGGTGGATTTATCCACCTTACGCATTGAGAACATGATTTTCCAATACAAAAGTAGTAAAATCACCTTCAAATACAAGCTTTTCACTCACAAAAGCTTGTACTTTTATTTCTCTTTTTTTTCCTTTTTCACTCACTACTGTTGCCTTACACAAAACAGCATCTCCTACTTTCACAGGCGCTAAAAATTTCGAAGAGGATGCACCCAGTACCACATGAGGGTCATTGACTGCCGACATTGCTGCATAATCTGCTGCACCAAAGATAAATCCACCATGAATCAAACCTTGTTTGTCTGCTGTCATTTGTTGTGTAGTGTGGAGCAGTACTTCTGCATAATTTTCTTGGAGTTTTGTTACTTTACCACAGAGAGAGGTATTTATATTCAGGTGGGTGTTTAGTTGCATAGTAATCCTATTAGGTTTTTAAGATTATAGCAAAAAACTAAAACCTCCATCAATCACACGAAGTGTGTCTGTCACTGTGAACACCCTTGAAAGCAAAGCGATTTGAGAGCAGTGACGATTTTTGCTTACTTTTTTTAAAAAAGTAAGAGAGAAACAACACCACAGTCAAAACAAAGGGAAATATTTA
The DNA here is from genome assembly GCA_002085305.1 of Epsilonproteobacteria bacterium 4484_65. Lineage (GTDB taxonomy): Bacteria > Campylobacterota > Campylobacteria > Campylobacterales > Sulfurovaceae > Sulfurovum. Next base: position 4,103 of record NATJ01000031.1, read on the forward strand.
AAAATTATAAAAAATTGAAGATGCATTCCCATCGGGGACGATGGGAACGAGTAGAAGATATTAATACGAGAACTTATACCCTCTACGTCTTACAGTATGAATAACCTGGAAGCCCAAGATACTCTTCAAACGCTTGCGTATCTGGTTGATCGCAACCTCAACCGTATTATCGCTCACATACTCGGGTTCTTCCCAAAGTGCATTAATGATCTCATCTTTAGAGAATACCCTTTGTTTACGAAGTGCAAGATAAGCCAAAATATCAAATGTTTTACCATTAAGTGAAACGATCTTATCATCATACTCTAACCTGACTGTTGACGATAATTCTCTGTCAATATCATGATCTTTGTTTCACTCTTCTTCTTTTTCACTTCATTCACATAACGTTCAAGTGAAAACTTCACACCTTCATCTACAATGATCACAAGTTCATAGTGTCTTTCTTTTTCAAGTTCCTTAACATATTCGTCATTGAAACCTACTGTTAATATTCTCATTTACTATACTATCCAATCTACTCAAAAAGTAAACAAAACTTAAACAGAAACTTAAGTTTTTTCCACTTTTCTCTTTTAATAGCGTATTTATAGCGAAATGTACCTTATTTAAAAATAAAAGTAACTTTTAGTTTTTTGTGGTATTTTACTGCTTTTACAGTGATTTTATCGCTTTTATGTAAACTCTTTTAGGCGCAGGGTACCCTTCTACCGTCTTTGTAGGGTCATTGGGGTCAAGGAAGTCTTCAAGACTTTGGGTATCTATCCACTCTGTTTTTCTTTGTTCGTTTAGTTCAGTTTTCATTGTTTCCAATACTTCAACTGTTTCAAACCCTGCTCTATGGCACCAGTTTTTTAATGCATTGACCGTAGGCACAAAGTAAATATTTGGAATTTTGGAGTATCTGTCTTTAGGAGTAAGACACATCTCCTCTTCACCATCTATCATAAAAGTATCGAGTATCAGTTCTCCACCTTTGTTGAGTCCCTTAAAAAGTGATTTTAGCATCGCAACAGGGTCTGACCTATGGTAGAGTACACCTAAACAAAAAAGTGTATCAAACTTGTGCTCATAAAACTCTACATGTTCTACACCCAGAAGTTCATAAATAATGTCACTTTTTATAAAATGGTTTAGAAACTGAAATTGGGAGTAATAGATAGCTGAGGGATCAAAACCTATAAGTTTTTTAGGTTCCTGTGAGAGCATACGAAAAAGATAGTAACCGTTATTGCATCCTATATCACCTACGGTCTTGTCTTTAAGATCAAAATGAGGTTCAAGTAAATTGTATTTGATCTGGCTTTGCCACTCTGAGTCAATAAAGAGTTCATTGAACTGAAAGGGACCTTTACGCCAAGGTTTCATAAGCAAAGCTGTTTGCTTTATCTGCTCTGCCTCTTCATCCGAAAGATTTTCTATCTGAAGTTCTACCCTGTCACCAAGTGTAAACTCAATATTTGTGTACTCCGGTAAAGCTTTTATAGCTTCCTGATAGGGTCTGATATTTTTCCATGTAAGCCATTTCTGGCGTTCTTCTCTTAAACTGTCTAGATTCATCTATTTTTTGATATACGCTTTCTTGATCGTTTGATTAAACATAGGTCGATCACCAGGCGCAGTACTGACATTCTCTATCTTCTTGACTGCTTTTTGTCCCTTGATCACTTCACCAAATATCGTATATCCACCATTGAGGTGCGGTGTAGGAACTGTTGTGATAAAGAATTGACTACCGTTTGTGTTGGGACCGTGGTTTGCCATCGCCAATAAAAATGGTTTATTAAAAGTAAGATTGGGTGCATACTCATTCTTAAACTCTTTTTTCCAGATCGATGTACCACCTGTACCCGTACCTGTAGGGTCTCCACCCTGGATCATAAAACCTTTGATCACCCTGTGAAAGATATGCCCATTATAATATCCATTCTTCACATGGGTAACAAAATTTTCTACAGCTAAAGGTGCCGCTTTAGGATACATCTTAAGTTCGATCTTTCCTACATTTGTTTCCAAAACAACGATCGGTGCTTTTGTATCTGCAGCAACAAGATTCAATCCACCTAATAACATTAATCCAAGTATAAACTTTTTGATCATCAATTCATTTCCTTTTTTATTTATGGTTTATAACATCATTTGCACATTTATCAATGTGTAACTCTTTCAACACTAATTCAAAAAATGCTCCACTATCTCTTTGAACTTCATCTGAAAATTCAATATAAATAGATTGTTTTTCTTCCTTGTGTTCTTTAGAGTTATCAAAACATTCTGGCTTGAGTCCTGTCTTTTTTTTGACTTTCTTCACTGCTGTTTCAATCTCTTCTCTTACTCCAGGATTATTGGTATATACCAAACTCATCCCGGCATAACACTCTTCCATTTTTACATTTGCAATAATTTCATCACATCTATTCATAAACACCATCCTTATAAACTAATCTTTTACTGCAATTAGAGAATTTTTCACCTAATACAATAATATTCGCGCGTATTATACCTCTTTTTCTATTTAGTTTGCGTTAGAAGAGATATAACCCTTATTTTGCAAAAGACGTTGCACGAATTTCTCTAATGACATTCACTTTTATCTCACCGGGATACTGAACCTTTTCCTGTATCTCTTTTGCAATCTCTTTACTTAAAAGTACCGCTTCGTTATCACTCATCTTTTGTGCATTGACAAAAACACGTATCTCTCTACCTGCATTAATAGCATATGCTTGCTCTACATAGTCTTTAGATGTAGCGATCTCTTCCACTTCTTTTACACGCTTGGTAAAGCTCTCAAGCACCTCTCGTCTGGCTCCTGGTCTCGCAGCGGAGAGTTTATCTGCTGCACAAACAGCCGCAGACTCTACAGAATCCGGTTCTTCATGACCATGATGGGCATAAATCGCATTGATGACTGTTGGGTGCTCGTTATGTCTGCGACATATCTCTGCCCCTATATCAACATGTGAACCACCCATATCTTGAGTAAGCGCCTTACCTATATCATGTAGAAGTCCTGCACGCAGGGCAAGCTTCTCATCTCCACCCATCTCTGCAGCCATCACTTTTGCCAGTCTTGCAACCTCCAAAGTATGTGCCAAAGCATTTTGTCCATAACTCGCTCGATATTTCATTCGACCAAGTAAGCGAACAAGCTCTTCATGCATAGGGAATATCCCTAAGTCTATAAGAATATTCTCACCCTCTTCATATGTTTTTTCCTCAAACTCTGCCTGTACTTTTTCATGCACCTCTTCAATACGGCCGGGGTGTATGCGTCCATCTTCAACCAGTATCTCTATGACACGTGTAGCAATAGCTCTTCTATAAAGATTAAAACTGCTTACTAGTATCACTCCCGGTGTTTCATCTACAATGATATCAACTCCCAAAAGCATCTCGAGGGTTTTAATATTTCGCCCCTCTTTTCCAATGATACGCCCTTTATGGTCATCACTGGGTAAATTTATGAGATTGATGAGTCTTTCACCTGCAAACTCTCCTGCATAACGTGTAGTTGCCTGTGCCAAAATATAGTTGGCTTTTTTCTCACCCTCTTCCTTGGCTAACTGCTCATACTTACGTACAATACCTGCTACTTCAGAACGGCTCTGCTCTTCAACTTTTTCCAAGATGTATGCTTTTGCCTCATCTCTGGTAAGAGAAGCTACACTTTGCATCTTTAGTATCGCTTGATCTATCTCTTCTTGCTTTTGGACTTCCAGTTGTTCTAAATGCGCTTCTTTATCAATTACTTTATGTTGTAAGAGTGCAAGTTTTTCTTCTTCTTTACTTAACTCTTTTGTTTCCAAGATCAAAGAACGATTACGCTCTTCTACCTGAGCAATACGTTTTTGAAATTCACCCTCTTGCTCTAACTCTTTTGCTTTGATCTTTACATGGGCTTCCTGCAGTAAAAGTTCAGCCTCATTTTCTATAGCTTTCGCTTTCGCTTTTACTTCTAACTCTATATGTGCAAATCTATTTCGTGTACTATTTTTCAACCATAAGTAGCAAACTCCTGCTCCTACAGCTGTTCCAGCCAAGCTGGATACTCCTATTATCCCTAACATCACTTATCCTTTTATTAAAGAAAAAGCCTAAAAATGAATACCTTGTGGTGTGACTACTACATCTGCCTTAACATCATAATGATCCGTAACGATCTCCTTGCTATAACACAATTCCCGTGTCACAAACACTGTTTTATTTATATTTTTAATCTCTTTTTCAAAAAATCTATCATACATTCCCTTTCCAAATCCTACACGTCTATGCGTAATATCCAGTCCCACTATGGGTACGATAGCTATATCTAATTTTTTATTTCTATATTGTTTTGAATCTTTGGGTTCTTTTATCCCAAAACGTTTTTTTTCCAGTGGATACCTATATCTTACCACCCTAAAACTTTTACCTTCCATAAACGGCACATAAAGTTCTCTCTTTTCTTTTCTTAGCTGTAAAATAAGAGGATAAAGATTAACCTCTGTCTTCAATGGCAGATAAAGCATGATCTTCTGTGCATGACTCTGAACAATAAGTTGATATAAACGCTGCAATACCACTTTATCTTTTTTATAAGCACTTATGCCACTTGCTTTTTTCAAACGTTTTAAACAATGTGTTCTAAAATGCTTTTTCCTTATTTCTCTTTCCATAACTTCCATTCTTTTTAGTGCTCTTTAGGTATAATCTCCACTATTATACCTAAAGGAACAGTGTGAAAGAAATCAGATCTTTTCTCTTATCTACTCTTTTATTATGCTTCACACTATTCTCTTTCACAGGATGTGAAGATAAAAAAGTACAAGATCCTCTTATTGCTGTAGAAAATACAACTGAAATATTTACACAAAAAGATAAAGATCAACAAGAAGAAAAGCATGAAAGACTAGAAGCACAAAAAAAACTAGAAATATCAGAAACAAAGAAAGAGACTATTAGTGAAGAGATCTCTGAATCTCAAACACCAACAGATACTTTTACCTTAAGTGATATCCAGCACAACAAACATACAGTTACCATAAGTAATCAAAAAATGGCTTTTCATAATATTGACCAGTCTATAGTCATTATAAACTTTTTTAGTACTTGGTGCTCCCCTTGCCGTGCAGAGATACCCTATCTTTCAGACTTGCAAAAAAAGTATAAAAAGAAAGTTTTTATTGCAGGAATCCTTATCAACGATGCACAAAGTAACGACACTTTAAAACAATTTATGAGTAAGTACCATACAAACTATTTCATCTCAAACAGTAAGCATAATGACATTTTTGCCTCTAAAGCAGTAAAAGAACTTCAACTCCCTGAAAATTTCTCCATCCCACTTACGGTGATCTATAAAGATGGTAACTACTACACACATTATGAAGGTGCTGTTCCAGTAGAGATGATAGATCATGATATTCAAGAAGCACTAAAAAAGTAAAAGGATATAAGAATAATGTTTAATTTATTTAAAAAAGTTTTAGGCAAAACCAATGATGCCATTAAAGAAGTTGCACCTACGAAAAAGAAAGAGATCTCTAAAGAAGATTTTGAAGACATCCTGCTTGAAGCAGATGTCAACTATGAATTGGTAGAAAGGCTTTTGGAAGAACTGCCAAACAACATCAACCGTATACAGGCATTTAACTCCCTGATCTCAGTATTTCAATATAAAGCAGATTGGAAAGAGAGTGATGTCAAACCTTTTGTTGAAATGATCATCGGGGTGAATGGTGCAGGGAAAACAACCACCATTTCTAAACTTGCATACCGATATAAAGAGATGGGACATGGTGTCATCCTTGGTGCGGGAGATACTTTCCGTGCGGCAGCCATAGAACAGCTTAGCAGATGGGCAGACAAACTCAATATTCCTATCGTAGCAACACGACAGGGACATGACCCTTCTGCTGTAGTCTATGATACTATTGAGTCAGCCAAAGCAAAAGGTCTTGACAATGTGATCATAGATACAGCAGGAAGACTCCATACACAAACCAACCTCAGTGAAGAACTTAAAAAAATGATACGTGTTGCAGGGAAAGCACAAGAGGGAGCACCTCATCGTAAGATGCTCATACTCGATGGTACGCAGGGAAGCTCTTCCATCAACCAGGCAAAAGTATTCAATGAAATGGTTGGAATTGATGGTATTATTATCACAAAGCTTGACGGTACCGCTAAAGGGGGTTCAGTGCTTAGTATTGCAGATGAACTTCAAATGCCTATTTTCTATATAGGTACGGGAGAACAACCTAAAGATTTGATCCAATTCAAAGCAAATGAGTATATCAACACTATTTTAGATGAGATTTTTATTTAAAGATCCTCAAGAGAAAATCTCTCACGATAAACTGTTTCCAGTTCTGTTTTTTCTTTATAATCTATGAGATCACCTATAACTATAGTGATCTCCCTTTTTTCACTACTATCATTAAGAGCATCTTTTAAAACCTGAGCAGCATTCCCTTTGATATATACAGGCAGCATAGGCAATCTATTCTTTACCGCAATGATACGAGATCCCTCTTTAAATGGAGTAAGTGGTGCATCCGCTTTGTTTCGTGTTCCCTCAGGAAAAATAAAGATCGAACTGCCCTCTTTTACACCTTTTTTAATATCTGAAAAAAAACCACTCATTTGACTCTTCTCTCTATCAAGCAGGACGGAACCTGCATTACGAACAAAGAGACCAAAAAAGAATGAATTATAAAGCTCTTTTTTTGAAACCCATAATCCAAAGATCTTTGTATCTTCCAGTGCAATTTCTATGATAGGAGGATCTATAATAGTACGATGATTGCTAACCAGAAGATACTGCCCCTCACTAGGTAATTTTTCTGCATTTTCCACCTTAATATCTATATTAAGTACATCCAACTGTGCTTTAGCGTATGCCAGTCTTAACTTTTTTTTCTCTAAAGGATCTTTGATTTTTCTTAATCTAAATCCAAAGCTGTTGGTCAGATAAAGTGCGTAAAAGAGATGTTTGATCTTGTTTAAATTCAATAATTATCCTTGTAAAAAAGTAATTAAAATTATAACTAAAACAATTAAAAGCTAAAAGTATGTCAATTTGACATATTTTTAACCTCTATTACAATTTAAAACTATAATAGCAACAATGATCAATAAAGGTAAAACATATGGCAAAGAAAAAAACACTATTTGAATGTCAGGCATGTGGATTCCAGTCTCCACGATGGATGGGGAAATGTACTTCCTGCAACCAATGGGAAACCATGATAGAACTCACCACCGACCAAATTAAGTTTTTAAAAGAAACTTCAGGCAGCAGTTCCTCAGGCTCTACACTTTCAAAAGCTAAGCCCATTACACAGATCGAAGAAGACAATGTTACACGTTTTCCCTCAGGAAGCGCTGAACTTGATCTGGTACTGGGTGGTGGTGTCGTGCCTGGTTCTCTTACACTCATAGGAGGAAGTCCGGGGATAGGAAAATCAACACTGCTTCTAAAGATAGCAGGCAATCTTGCACAAACCAACAAAAAAGTTCTCTATGTCTCAGGAGAAGAGTCAGCAGGACAGATAAAGTTACGTGCAAACAGACTGGATGCAAACCATGACAACCTCTATCTTCTTCCGGAGATCAATCTAAGTACGGTACTCTCAGAAATATCCAATGAAGATTACCAGTTCATTGTCATCGATTCCATTCAAACACTCTACTCCGATGAAACACCATCAGCCCCAGGTTCAGTCACACAAGTACGAACCATCACTTTTGAGCTGATGCGTGTTGCAAAAAGCCTGCATATCCCTATCTTTATCATCGGACATATCACCAAAGACGGCTCTATCGCCGGACCAAGGGTACTGGAACACATGGTAGATACCGTACTCTACTTTGAAGGAGATACAAACTCGGAATTAAGATTGCTCAGAGGATTTAAAAACCGTTTTGGATCTACCAATGAAGTGGGTATATTTGAGATGAACAAAGAGGGGTTAAACGATGCCAAAACTATGGCTGGTAAATTTTTTAACAAAGACAAACTGCAATCAGGTTCTGCCCTTACCGTTATCATGGAAGGAAGCAGACCCATTATCATTGAAGTACAAGCCTTGGTCTCCGAAGCTTATGGCCATGCCAAACGCAGTTCTACAGGCTTTGACAATAATCGCCTGGGTATGCTTTTAGCATTACTGGAGAAAAAACTTGATCTTCCACTGGGTACCTATGATGTTTTTATCAATATATCAGGAGGTATCAAAGTCAATGAACCTTCTGCTGACCTTGCCATCATCGCAGCTATTTTAAGCAGCTATAGAGACAGAGAGCTTAGTTCAGAGACACTTTTCCTGGGAGAAGTCAGCCTTACAGGAGAGATACGAGAGATATCAGGACTCACCCAACGCCTCAAAGAGATGGAAACACAAGGTTTTACCAAAGCTGTTATCCCCAATAAACCTATGGAAGAGACAAAAATCAAATGTTTTGTAGCAGATGAAGTTTCTAAAGTAGTTGAATGGATGTAAACCTTTTTTCGCTACACTACACCCATGAAAATTGGTACAGATATTATTCAGATCAACAGAATCGAAAGATCATTAGAAAAATTTGGTGACAAATTTAAAATGAAATTTTTAAATAGTGATGAAATTTTAGAAAAAAATTCAAAAGGTGCTCCTTCTTTTAGCTTAAGAGAAGAAGCTCAAAAAATACATCAGATCAAAGACGCTTCGCTTTCCATCAGTCATGATGCTGGATTTGCTATCGCTGTCGTTGTGATCAATCAATAATATTCGTTTAGTTTCTTCTCAAAAGTTGTATTTCTCTTGAGATTATATTACAATATGGCGTTTAACTTTAAAAGCTAATACTCAAATAAAGGACAAAAATGATAAGAATTACAAGTGTTAAAACACAGTGCATGGATAATGCTTACAATTGTAGCTCTTTTTATCGCCGGATGTGCAGATAAAACGCCTGTTGTTACAAAAGCACCCGTAAAAGAGACAAATACAACAAAAGTACCTGTACCTCAAAGAGTACATAAAAAAGTTGAATTAAAAGAAGTTCAAGACGGTAACTACTCTTCGGAATATATGTATCCTGAAGATAAAGTCAAAAAAGAAAAAGTAGTTAAAGTAGCAGAAGCTGAGACCATGGCAACCGCGACAACTACAGGCAATGCTATGAGCAAAGAAGAGTGTATAAGTATGATAGGTCAAGACAAGTTTGACAAATATACACAAATGTTTGGAAATGAAGCATCATCTATTAAAAGATGTGCCATGCTTAAAACGATGCAATAATCATAACTACAACTTTTAATTCTTTCTAAAGTGAAGCATCTTAAATCTATCACCCATCATTGTGGGTGATATAAGCGTTTTAACCCTATCTGCTTCTCTTACATACTTCTCTTGTGTTGTCTGTTTTGCAAATTGTTCAAGTATATCGATCAAACCAAAACGCACCAATGCACGTGCTTGGGTCTCATAAGCCATCTCTTCAAATCCTTCAGCAGAGAATGCCTCGATCACATGTCCAAAGTTCACATCATAAGTGATATCATCTTTTTTATAAGATTCTGATAATTTTAATGCTTCATCAAAAAGAGGAAATGTTTCATGCGATCTATAGACACGGATAGAGAAATCATTACGTACATACTTCTCACCATAATCAAATGAAATAAAGTCACACTTATCTATCCCAGATGCCATCCCCTTTGCAAAACTTTCATATCCTACTGCTATCTCACCCTGAGTCAATCTGTGCGTTTTAGCCCACTTTAACATCTCTAAGGGAGCCTCTTCCCAGCTGATCTCATCTGCTTCCACAGAAGCTATCTTTTCATCTTTAATGAGTTCGCAGGGAAAAGCATCAAAGATCTCATTAGCCACAACAAAAGCATACTCTACTTCAACTTCAGCAATGTCATTGAAGTGTGTGATCTCTATGTCATCCCCAAAACGCTCTTTGATGTAAGCAAGCTGTACTTTTTGTACCTCTGGCTGGCGTTCTACGATACCAAATTTAAGTGTTTGTACTAAAGTAGGGTCACAAGTATAGAGCCACTGTATCATATCACATAATAGGTACCCCTGGTGTGCACCTATCTCTATGAGCCAGCCATTTTTATCTGCTTTACCCTCTTTAAGGAGTGTATAAAAGTAGTTTGCAATACTTGCACCAAAAAAACTGCTTGTACTCACTGCTGTATAGAAGTCACCTGATCTACCTATGGCTTTGAAGTTCTTATAGTAGCCCTCTTCGCCATAGAGCCACTCATTCATGTACTTACTAAAGTACATTCTCAACCCGTATATAAAGTTTCAGTAACTGCACTTGCTTATCTATCTTATATATCTTTTGATCTAATTTTCTGATCTGTAAAGAGTTTTGCATAATATCAGCATCTAAAGAGGTTTTTTCTCCTGCCTGTACAAGATTTTTAGTCAAACGAAAAAGGCTTTTATAGATCTTTTCATCTTTTTGTGCCAAAATTATTTTTTTATCTAAGATACCCAAACTGTTATGTATCCATTCATACTCTTCTTTTACTTGATCTTTTCTATCAAGTACTTGTGTTGCAGCTCTTAACTTTTCAACTTTACTGGCTTCTATATCTGTAAGTGAGTTAATATCAATGGGCATTGACACAGAAAATCCATAATTATAATATCGTTCTTCAAGCGTAGAGTTTGGTCCACCAAAAAGTGGGTTAAGATCTCCATCTGTATATTGTCCCTGTAAAGAGACTGTTGGAAGATATTTCGCCATTGTTACATTAGCATTATATGCAGATTGTTCAGCACGGAGTCTATCTTTTTTTAATTCAAGGTTTTGTTCACTATAGTTGGTTTTACTCATCAATTTTAATGTAGGAAGACGTAAGCCATCTGGCTTTTTATCGCTTAGAAGTGAAAATCTCTGTTTTAACTCCAAAAGATTTAATTCCAACTCAAGCAGTGTTGCTTCATCCTGACTCTTCTTTAAAATAGCTTGATCCAAAAAGCTGCTGTCCAACAAACCGGCATCATAACTGTCACGTTTTTGACGTATATCTATTTTGTCATTTTTTATCAGATATTTCATTTTTTGCTGTTCAAGTTTATTCTTTTTCAAGTTAAAAAGTATAGAAACTGCATCACCGATCATTTTACGTTTTTGAAGTGTTAAGTCTGCTTCATTGGCATTACGAAGTGCCTGTGAATATTTAATCGCATAATAGATCCCGCCTGAACGGAATATAGGCTGGTCTATGATGACAGAAAAAGTACCTGTACCAATTGTTTTATCTCCAAACCGCGTAGTATAATCTTTGTTATACCGTAATTTTACAGGGTTTATCCAACTCTTTGAAAGCATATCACTCTCAAGTTCATTACTTTTAAAGTCATAATCAAAGAGTAACTCTTTATTGTTTGAAAGTATGTTGCCCAATTCATCTGCATGCAGCATGGAAGATATCAATAAACTACAAAGAAGAAATAACTTTTTCAAAACGTTTGAACCCCTCATCGATTTCATTTTTATTAATCGTAATACTTGGTAAAAATCGTACTGTATTTCGTCCAGCTTTAAGCACAATCAATCCTTCGGTCATACAGAGTTTTTGTACACTGGTTTGAATTTCAGAACTTTTCGCACGAAGACCTCTCATAAGCCCTAAACCAACTGCTTTTTCAAAAAGGTTTCCATAGTTTTTAACAATATTCTCTAACTTCTGTTCAAAGTAGAGATGTGCCTCAGCAACAGCACCACTCTCATACAGCGCTTCAAGTACATCCAACACAGCCAAGCCCGCAGAAGTACTCAGGTAGTTACCTCCGAAAGTACTCCCGTGATCTCCAGCACTCAATACCTCTTTATGCTTCGTCATCACTGCACCGATAGGCACACCACCACCTAAGCCTTTTGCAAGCGTGATAATATCCGGCTCTATCTCATAGAGATTTGAAGCCAAAAACTCACCTGTACGATACACTCCTGTCTGTACTTCATCAACGATAAGCAAAATACCCTCTGCTTTTAAATGTGCCGCAAGTTCTTGTATCTCCTTTTTCTCAAAAGGCTGTACACCACCCTCACCTTGCACAAGTTCTACCAGTACTGCCACTGTTTCATCATCTATTGCCTTATACACATCTGCGATTGACTTTTCATAGGAAAATCCAGCCGGGTAAGGAGAAAAGTGTGGTGTATGAAAACTCTCTTGCCCCGTGGCTTTCACAGTAGTGATCGTACGTCCATGAAAAGAGTGTTCTAACGTAATGACCTTATAGCGCTTCTCATCAAAGTTGATCTCACCATATTTACGAGCGATCTTGATCGCCCCTTCATTCGCCTCTGCTCCAGAGTTCGCAAAGAAGATACCCATATCATAACCACTTAGCTCTACGATCTTCTGTGCCAGTTTAGCTTGAGGTTCTATTACTTGCAGATTTGAGATATGGATGATCTTCTTAGCCTGTTCACAAATAGCAAAAGCCAATTTCTCATTTCCATGTCCTACAGAGTTCACCCCTATACCAGAAGCAAAATCAATATAGTCTTTACCATTCTCATCATAGAGCGTTGATCCTATACCTCTTACAAAGTTCGTGTAGTCACGTGCATAGGTTTGAAGTACATATTTTTTATCTTGTTGTTCTAAGTTCATTTTATTCCTCTATTCTTTCTATACTTACTTTCACTTCCTGATAACAGGCATTGTTCCCTTCTTCACTAAGAATGGCCGGAGTGAGGTAGTTGATACCCACTGTATTATTTGTTATCTGCACACAATCAAGACGAAGATCTTCATTGTGTTTTACGGTAAACTCGTGTTTACCGTGTTCAGAGCTTATCTGAACTCTTTCACCCTCACTGTATCCTAACTCTGGATGCAATTGTACCTTATCATCTCTAACAAACTGTGTATTGAGTGACTTGTTTGATTTGGGCGAAAGTAACCAAAAAGTCTCATCCTCTTTTCTATTTTTACTTGTTTTGCGATATTTTGTAAAACGTTTTGTATTCACAAAGTCATCATCATACTCTTCAATGAACTCAAACTCATCATCACCCTCTTCACCAAACCCTTCTGCATAAGGATCTGCTTCATAAGCAGCACTAACATGATGTTCACCCTCTTTTTCACATTGGTGTATCCATGCATCAATGTAGTATGACTCCTCTTGCAAACCTGAAAATCCAAAGGCATCAAACAGATACTTTGTAAAATCATATTCACTGATACCGATGTCAGAATTCATTACTTTATTCATCTTCTCGACATACTGGTGCCCATAACTTAGCCTGACATCCTCTTTTTCAAAGAAGTTCTTTGCAGGGATGACTATCTTTGCAAGTTTTGAAGTCTCATTCTCATGCAGTCCAAAGTAGATAAGGTTTTCTACACCCTCAAGTTCTTTTTTCACTCGATTGCTGTCTGGCATAGACGCTGCAGGGTTACCCCCTTGCACCAGCACAGTATCAAAGTCTGAAAACTCTGTGGTTGCCTTTGGTACACGGTCACACTCCACTGAGAAAGGATTATCAAACCCCAACTTGGAATTACCCAGGTAACTTACCCCACACCCCTCTTGTCCAAAAAGTCCAAGCGTTGCAGCCAACGAATCTATGGCATGCAATACATACGAACCTGTACTATATTTCTGCACACCTGCACCTACAAGAAAAACCACTTTTCTGTCACGCAGATAATTCAGCATAC
>NATJ01000123.1 GCA_002085305.1 Epsilonproteobacteria bacterium 4484_65
TGTTGTGAGCCACAATGATTACAAGATGTAAAAGGATAATAATAGCGTCTGGAACTCACATCAAACATCTCTTTTTGGCATGTTGGACAGGGTGCAATATTGAGAGGAAGATGTGTTTCATCTACAGGCATTTGTGCTGGTTTTTCATCAGAGAAATAATGTTTACCTTGAGCTAAAAAGAGAGAGGCTGGAAGTATCGTTTCCAAACCTAATAAAAAACCTTCAAGCTTCTCGTCTTCTTTATTAAAAGTCATAATGATTTTATCAGTAGTCTGCAGTACATCTACTTCAATCTCTTCTTGCATAGCATATGCTCTGATGAGATTTGCTATATAATTTTTATTCGAGCTAAACGCTATTTCAAAGATAAAATACATTCATTGTCCTAGAGGTAGATTTATAATTATTTATTGTTAACTACACAACCAGATAGAACAAAACAAAGATAATGCAGGGAAGGAGGTATGCATCATTTGAATAGAGTTAAATTGAAAGGAAACTCTGTTTCAATCTTATCATGGCTGTGTACTAAACAATACTATGTATGACCAATATGGTCAGCGGATCAAGCCTGTCAATTCATTATAATTTACTTTAGGATTGGCATAGTCGTCCAGTATCTGATCAAAAGAGACCTCCTCAGATATTTTCTTCTTAAGTACAATCCCGGAATCTTTCAACGCTTCCAAAGTCACATCAACCAGCTTTGGCATATGCTGAAGCACTGTATCAGTCAATCCGTTCCATCGTAATAAGCTGTACGTCTCCCATCTCTTCATGAAAAGAGCAGATCTCTATCATCATTGTAATTTCAACTTCATTGGCTGTTTTTCGAGTATTGTCTTCATTTTCCATGACATCCTGGGCGCTTTCGGAACAAATAGTACCCACAGCACCATCTTTTGACCCAGTACCGACAACTATGATCTTGTCATACTCCTGGTAATAGGTCATAAGTGTAAAACCCAAAGTACCACCTTCAACTACAGTCAAGTTCTCTGGTATCTCATAATTCTCTTCAATATACTTTACTAAGTATGCACCCATACCTTCATCATGAAACATAATATTCCCGATCCCGATGAGTGCTATTTTTTCATATGACAATACGTTAAACCTTTAATAAAGAAGCTTTACGCTTCTTTATTCTCTTTTACAAATTTACTACCACCTACAACAATGGCAATATCACCCTCTTTCCAGAAGATTGTTCTCCATACCTGATAATAGATGTGAAATACAACCCAGGCAATGATAAGCCACATGGTGATGTGATGTGAGATACGTACATCCATAAGCGTTGCAGTTGGTCCACCGCCTACCATCCAGCTACTCACAGGAATAGTCCAATCTGTCACAAGATGAAGCATCCATGGCCACCATCTACCAATGCTGCTTTCTCCGGACGCAAGTCCATGCACATACATTTGAAGACCTGTAAAGAGCATCCATGCAAGTAATAGATGAAAAATAGCAAAATAGACGGTATTAAAACTGTCACTATGCGTTGAGTCAAAGTTTTTTGTACGGTTCAATGTCAATAAATTCACAACAACGGCGCCAAACTCTTTCATATTCTTCGCTGTTGGAAGTACCTTTTTATAGGGTTTTTCAAAACGTGAGAAAAAGAAAAGATACGCCACAACAATAGAAGTGACATCAAAAATAATAGCCACAATAAAGTGCCCCCATCTGTTCCATGCCATGACATATTTATCTACAGCAGGATCTGCTATAAAAGTTTGATAATAGGGGTGTCCAATATAAAGGCCTGTGATGACTGCTGCAACCATACAGATGGCAACTACCCAATGGTTTATCCGCATCGCCGGGGTCATACGTCTAATTTGTTTATATCCTGTTTTAGACATAATAGCCTCCTTAGAATGCACAGGTAGGATCAACTTTATAAACAGCCAACTCCTTACCTTTTGTGTCCACCACGTGTACCGCACAAGCGATACAAGGGTCAAAGCTATGAACGGTTCTAATGATCTCAAGCGGCTCTTCCGGATTTGCTACCACAGTACCAATAATTGCAGCTTCATACGCACCCACTTCACCATTTGGTCCTCTAGGGCCAGCATTCCAGGTTGAAGGTACAATAGCTTGAAAATTTTTCACTTTTCCGTCTGCAATACGCATCCAGTGCCCTAAGGCACCTCTTGGTGCTTCTGCCATACCTCTACCTTTCGCATCTTTTGAAACAGTATCAAAATCAAATTCGGTCCAAGTACTTAAGTCACCCATCGCAGCATTTTTAGCAAGTTCATCTACCCAACCTACCATTGCATCACCGATCATTTCAGTTTCAATGGCACGTGCTGCTGTTCTTCCTACTGTAGAGAAAAGAACAGTCAACGGTAGACCTGAACGCTTCAGGAAGTTCCCTGCATACTTTTTAGTACGTTCATCACCACCAACATATCCAACAACGATTCGAGCTAAAGGTCCTACTTCAACCTTTTGACCATCATAGAGTGGAGATTTGATCCAAGAGTATTTCTCTTCTGTTTTTAGGTAAGCGTAACCATCATCTTTTTTATCTAGTCCTGTATATTTAGGATTGGTAGTTCCATCATACGGATGTTCCGGAGCACCTGTACCTTCATACCAAGAATGTGTTACATCTTCTGTGATCTTATCTTCATCCAGTTCAACCACTTTAGATATGTCTCCGCCAAGTACCAGTCCTCTTGGGAAGAAGAGTTTGGATTTGTAGAAACCTGTATCGTCCAGTCTGAAGTCACCGTAAGTCATGTAAGATAAAATACCACCACCGGTACCCCCTACTTCTTTACCAAGTGCACCTTTATGCTTAGACGCATGGAAAGTTGCAGAACCATCTGTTGCCTCTTTCGCATACATTGTACCTGCCATATAAATATCTGGGAGATACGCACCTTTAATAAATTCATTACTGTCTACTAAAAGTTGTTTAAACAGAGCAATTCTTGCAGGATTTTGTATATCCTGAACACAAGTAACCCCACCAACAACTATAGATTGAGGGTGTGGGTTCTTCCCACCGAAGATCGCCTGCATCTTAGCCATATCTCTTTGCACATCCAAAGCTTTAAGATAGTGTGCTACACCAATAAGGTTTTGTTCAGGTGTCAATTTATAGTTTGGATTTCCCCAGTAACCGTTACCAAAGATACCCAAACGACCTTCTTTTACAAACTTAATAATACGATCTTGGATTGCTTTAAAATCAGCTTCGCCTGAAATATACGGTTTATGTCCTGCTACTCCTGCCCATTTTACTGCCTCTTTTGCAGTTGCCGCAGGATCAGCTTTTGTTGCAGCAACAACATCTACAAAGTCTAATGCATGGAGATGATAGAAGTGAACTAAGTGATCGTGTACATACAATGCACCTTGTATAAGGTTTCTTACCAATCTTGCATTTTTAGGAATAGTAATATCAAAAGCATCTTCTACTGCTTCAATACTTCTTTGATAGTGTGTACCTGTACACACACCACAGATTCTCATCGTCATTAAACCAACATCTCTTGGATCTCTATCTTTTACGATAGTTTCAATTCCTCTAAACATGGTAGAAGAACTCCAGGCATCTACAATTTTATTATTACTGTCAATCACTGCTTCAATTCTTAAGTGACCTTCAATTCTTGTAATAGGATCTACAATAATATGTTTATTTCCATTTGCATCTGCCTTATGGAAATTACCATCTGCTCCATGTGCGGGTGCTTCTACTGTTTCAGTTGTCTCAACTGTTGCATTATTTTCTGACATTATGCTTCTCCTCCATCATCTTTTTTACCTGCGACTGCACTTGCTGCGGCATGTATCGCAATACCAATACCTGCTGCTGTTAATAAACCTAAACCAAATTCATCAACGGTTTTTTCAACCCCACCTGTCGGTGCTTTAATGTTAGCATTTGCCATTGGTCTTTCATAGGCATACTTGTCCCAGAAATCTGGTTCAGAACATCCAATACATCCACGTCCTACACCAATAGGCCAGTTCACCCCTTCGTTATAACGAATGATGGAACAGTTATTGAATGTCATTGGACCTTTACACCCTACTTTATAGAGACAGAAGTTATTTTTTGCACCTTCATCTCCCCACTCTTCTACATACTCACCTGCATCAAAGTGTGCACGTCTTTCACAGTTGTCATGGATTCTATATCCAAAGGCAAACTTAGGTCACTTAGGTCTAAGAAGAGAGTCTAGTTCAGGAATACTACCTGTCAATACAAAATGTAAGATAACCCCAACCATATTTGAAGGGTTAGCAGGACAAGCAGGAATATTAATAATCGGCTTACCTTTTACCACATCCATCACCCCTACTGCATCTGTAGGATTTGGTGCAGCTGCAGGAATACCACCAAATGTTGCACAAGATCCAACAGCTACAACCGCTGCTGCACCCTCAGCTGCACGATGTAAATGGTCAACAAATGTCTCAGCTTTTGCACCAATAGTTCCATACTGACCATTCATTCCCAGAGGAATCGCACCTTCAACAAAAAGAAGATACTTACCATGGAAATGCTCCATAGCTTCATCCATCTGCTTTTCAGCCTGATGACCAGAAGCAGCCTGAAGCGTTTCATGGAATTCAAGTGAAATGATGTCTAAGATAATCTCATCGATCTGTGGTCCGTCTGAACGCAACAGTGCTTCAGAGTTTCCTGCACAGTCAGAAAGTTCTACCCACACCACCGGTACACGGTTCATAAGGACAGCAGCTTCTGCGACAAGTGGTGTAAAAGAAGCAGGCAACATAAGCATAGCAGTCGTTGCAGAAGCCCATTTAAGGAAATCTCTTCTCTCTAGCCCCTGATCCTCAATACTCTGAGTAAAATCCATACGGTTGTTAAGAGGTTCAAGTTTTCTAAGATCCTCAATTCTTTTCTGACACTGCAAATACAGGTCATCATAGAAAGTATCACCCTTATTGGTATCCACTTTCGCACTTTCTGCTGTAAAGAGTTTCTTTACTGATTCTTCTTTGTCTATGCTCATTTCGACTCTCCTTTTTTATTTAATTCACTACCCTATCAAAGAGATAAAGTGAATAGGTATTCAGTATTTTAAAGAAAGTTAACTTAAACTTAAATGAATTATCATTCATTTTTATGAAAAAATAGAAATTTATTTATTTATAGATATAAGAAAAAATTATTGTGTAGTACAAACGGAACAGACGTCAAAGGCACGAAAAATAAAAGTAGCTTCTTCTATACTGGTAGCACCCACCATAGCTTCAATAGCAATACCCTGTTCCTCTTGATTTCCATGGCTCAAATTCCATTGAGTTGGTGTAATGATTTCATACTGAGAGATCTTTCCACCACTAACAGTTGTTTTATGTATGAGTGAACCACGTGCCGCCTCTACAATACCTGTACCCTCGAACTCATAAAGCGGGATATTGGCATCTAACACACAGGAAGGCTCATCCAAGACTAACCTTTCTAGCAGTCTTTGACTATGATTCAGCAACAGTGCCACTTCATGTACCCGAGCAAACACCCGTGTAAGTAAAGAGTCTTTATAGCGTTTATGTAGATTTTTCACTATCGGGGTTTTAGCTACCATTCCTCTGGCTAATGGTCCCACTTCATAGAGTTTCTGTTTGTATGTCACTGCTTTTGCAAGTGTTCCCTCCTGCTCTGCTTCCTGTACATACTTACTCTCTACCTTGGAAAGTGTGGTCACTATAGATTTTCCTGAACGAGACAGCATTGAATCTCCAAAAACAATAAACCTATCATGACTCTGCCCTATCTCAGCCATCTCATTACTTCCCATAAGATAAAGCAGTTTCCCAAAATCTCCTTCTATCTTATGCAAAGTAGAGACAGAGTCAATTTCTAAATATGTATCTAGTGTCATTCCGGTCATAACTTGTTCAAAGAAAGTAATACTTTCATTGAGCAAACTTTGTACTTGCATTACATCTAGATGTGTAGGATCACAAGTAACTCCTCCAGGTATAGCATACGATGAATGTGGCCACTGCCCAGCAAAAATTGCTAATGCTTTTGTGATAATAGAAGAGAGGTATGTTCCCTTAATAGCGTAATTTTCTTCACTCTCTTGATGTAAATACTTTTCAAGTTGAGGAAGCATAGTCATATAAAGCCACTTCACATGATTCTGGATCAGCTCACATGCTAAAGTGAACTCCCGTATATCTTTTGCTTTAGAAGAGAGTTCTACCTTTACACCCGAATTTTCATACCCGTTCTCTATAGCACGTACAGCAGCAATCAAATGCGCATGATTACAGATACCACATACCCTAGGCGTAATTACCAATGCATCTCTAGGGTCTTTACCTTGCAGTATCTCCTCTATCCCTCGGTAAAATCCAAAATTGATCTTTGCATCTTCTATTTTCCCATTAGAAAAAGTAAAATCAAGTTCTGCTTCCCCCTCGATCTTCTCAATAAGTTGCTTTATCTGTAATTTTTTCATTTATCATAGTCCAGTAAACGCTCTGTAAAACGTTTTATTTTAAAACTTTTCACTACACCTGTCAGTGTTAGATACGCACGTCTTGGTATACCCAAGGGCATCTTTGCAGGTATCCCCAT
>NATJ01000032.1 GCA_002085305.1 Epsilonproteobacteria bacterium 4484_65
ACCATACTTGTCTTATGCCAAAATTGTTCCACCATCACACCTATAATATGAATCACAACCCAAGCTGCAAAAATATAAGAAGCATATTTATGGATCAAATCTAAAATGAACATGTAGTCACTATAGTCACTATTTAAATCTCTAAACAGGCCTTTCCCCTCTTGAATACCATACAACAATAGCCCGGATACAACAATAATAGTACCCATACCTAATGCCCATACAGTAAACCAACTAGATGCAGGATTATGTCCTGCGGGTATTTTTCTCCATCTGTTTTGTATTTTTTCAACAAAATAATATTTGAGTTGGGAAGGTTTTAACTTGAATGTTTTAAATTTTGCATAATCAGGACCAATGAATCCCCAAATAATTCTGTAGATAATAATGGTAAGAAAAATGAACCCAAATGCCACATGATCATGTAACATATGTTCATAAAAAGAGGTGATAAATGCAGCCGTAAAAGAGAGTGCCATCATCCAATGGATAATTCTGGTACCGATAGGCCAGACAAATACATGTCCTTCTTTTTTATTCATTGTATTATTCCATAATAAAGTATTATAATCTTCATAAGAATAACATAACTTAATATAAGAGCTGTAGTTTATAGGGAAATTAAGTAGTAATTTCTGTGGAATGTTTCAGAGAAGAGCAACTCTTCTCTGAAGAATGTTTTTAGTGTGCTGCCGGTGCTTCAGCCGCAGGAGCTGTTTTTGGTGGCATTTTATAGAAGTTCTTCTCTATATACTGAGCCATTGCTTTAGGATCATAATCAAACCCTTTCTCTAAGAGTTTTTGCATATTATGCGCCATCTTATCGTGTTCTGTTCCTGATGATTGGTTAATACCGTCATTTTTAACATCATAAAGGTCAAGCTCCAACTCACCTGCTTGTCTGTCATTCATAGGTGGTGTTTTCTTTTCAGTTAAACCTTCTGCTTTTTCTCCATGACACTTATGGCAAGATTGTGTATATACTTCTGCTGGTGTCTTACTGTATGTTTTTGCTACTGATGAACTTGGTGTATCTGTACCACATCCATTTAGTCCAAAAAGAGTCGCTATTGATAATAGTACTACTGTTGTTTTCTTCATTCTTTCTCCTTCTCTTCTATTATGCTCTACCAGAGAGCATACCATATTGTGTCATAGGCTTAAGCGCGTAAACTTTAAGCAACCACCAGATCCATCTTTCCTGTGTAGGGTCAAGAGGGAATGAAGGTGTTGGTTTCTTAGTCCAGTTGAACTCTGCAAGCATTACTGTACCAATACTAGTGATCAATGGACAAACAGTATATCCAGCATACTGAGCTGTAGGCTCTTTACCATTCATCATAGAAATAATATTTTCTGCAACAACTTTATATTGCTTTCTAGCTGATCCACCTGTTTTACCCATAGGTACCGCAGCTATATCACCCAATGCATATACATTAGGATATTTAACATGCTGAAGTGTCTCTTTTTTTACAGGCACCCAACCCTTAGCAGAACCAACTGGAGAATTAGCGATCTCTTCTGCTGCTTTCATAGGTGGTGTAACATGAAGGAAATCATACTCTTTTTCTACAGTTTCAGCCTTCATAACGACTGAATATTCTTCAAGATCCTCATCCCAAGGCCCTTTCTCTTTCCAGTGTCTGTTAAATGTAGCTACTTTTTTAACCGGATCAACACCGATAAGATTATGTCTATAGTTCCATTTCATATCTCTAGCTTCAAACTGATTTACGATCGCATCATGATACTCTTTAACACCGAACATTTTAGACCCGTTTGGATAGAACGTAAGTTCAGCATTGTCTCTTGCACCCGCTTCTCTAAGTCTTGCATCTGTTAGATACATGATCTTTTTCGGAGCACCACCACATTTGATCGGTGTATTAGGGTGAGTAAAGATACCTTTTACTTTTTTACCGCTTTTTGCATCTGCAATGAACTTTTGCATCTCTGTCCAAGTATCTGCTGCACCATTTCCGAAGTAGATAGAAGTAATCCCGTTTTTACCGATTACTTTTCTTACTGCTGAGTCATCACCTCTTGAAGTGATCGTACCTTCAAGACCAAGACCTTGAATACGTGCATAGTCAAGTTTAAGACCCGCTGCAATAACCATATAGTCATATTTAAGTGTTTTTCCTCCACTTGTTTTAACTGTATTATTTTCAGGATCAAACTCAACTGCTTTTTCCTTAATAAGTGTTACACCGCTTGGTACAAAATCATCTCTCTGGTAAGTCACATCACTTGGATCCCATATACCGGCACCAACCAATGTTTGTCCAGGCTGATATGATGTAGATGTAGCTGTTGGCTCAAGTACAGTAATATCCGGATTATCCAAAGAATTTGTAAAAAGTGCTGCTGTTGACATACCTGCCAAACCACCACCCACGATCAATATCTTTGCTTTAACTGCAGAACTTCCTGCAGTTGCTTCCGTTGCAACACCACTACCCATTAGCATTGCAGCTCCACCTGCACCAAACATCTTCATCGCATCACGACGAGATACTCCTTCATTTTTGAAGTGTGCATCTATAAGGTCCATACCTTCTTTTAGCATTTTTTTATCCAAAACTACTCCTTTATATTGTTAAATAGTAACTTATTCTACATCAATTAATATAAATATTTATTAAAAATCTAATAAATTTTATTTATTATTATACACACAAATATTAATTATAAATAATATATATAATATTCATATAAAATGGGTCTTTTTGACAAATTTTGACAAATTTTGACAAAATTATTTAAAATTAGACCGTCACTTTATCGACCATTAACTGTAAATTTACATTACCTCTAAAATGATTTTCATTAACAGTATAGGTGATAGTCACCTTTTGACCTGATTTAAACATTTCTTTACTCTTAAACTTTACCCCTTGCATCACAATGCCATCTTGTACAAAAGAAAAACGCAAATGCTCACCCTCTTTACCCATACTGTCTAATTGAAGAATCTCTACATTCCTAGAGATGAATTTTGGTCTGGGGTTTCCTTGCCCGTAAGGTTCATACTGTTTCATCAATGTAATGAGATCAAAAGAGATATTTGAAAAGTGTAGATCCCCTACTATATCCGGATCAATAATTTCTTTAATATATTTAGCTTTGGCAAAATTTTTCTGTACTTGCATTTTAAAAGCTTCCAGGCTCTCTTTTTCTAAACTAAGGCCTATAGCTGCCTGATGTCCTCCAAACTTCTCTAAATACTCTCTACAGCCATCTACAATGCCAAAAAGATCACACTCTCCAAAACTTCTACCACTACCTTTTAAAAAACCCTCTTCGCTTTGAGTTAAAATGATGCACGGTTTTTCACATGCACGTGCTACTCTGGCAGCAACAATACCTACAACTCCTTCATGCCATGCTTCTCCTACTACTACGATCACTTCATTATTATGATCAACTTGTTGCATTGCTTTTTGTGTGATATCCTGTTCTGTGGCTTTTCTGGATGTGGGTGCTAAAAAAAAAGCAATGTCTTCTGAATTTAATATGGTTTTCTGGCTGTGTTCCAAATATGCTTTTATGGCAGGTTTTGTACTTTTACTGAGGGCTTTTGTACCTGCTATGACCATTGCTCTGTTGATATGCTGCAAAGGCATCATATCTGCAATAATGGCAATGGAAACAAGTTCCATATATTCCATCATGTTTATCTTTACATTTAAAGCATTTTTTAAAGAGGCAATAAGATACCAGGCTATTTGTGCGCCGCATACCTCAGTGTATGGAAATTCACAAGCCTCTTGTTTCTGGTCTATAATTGCATAAGCTTCAGGCACTTCCGGAGCTAAAAGGTGATGATCTGTAATGATAAGATCTATCCCCTCCTCTTTACAAAGTTTTGCTGCATAAACTGCTGAAATACCGTTATCTACAGTAATGGCCAGATCTGTACCAAGTATACGTGGGATGATATTTGCAGAGAGTCCATATCCATCTCTAAAACGGTTAGGTATGATCCACTCTACAGGATAGTCGATCTCATCAAAAAAAAGTTTCATAAGGGTAGTAGAAGTCACACCATCTACATCATAGTCACCGATAATAGTAATTTTCTCTTTGTTTTTTATAGCCTCAACTATACGTGCTGTTGCTCTATCCATATCTTTAAAGGTAGAAGGTTGGGGAAGGTCTTTTAAAGAGAGAAATCCCTCTTTAAAACGTGCATTTAAAAGTGTTTCTAACGTTGTAAACGTTAATGGTTTATACATCTATTTTTTTATGTTTAAGTGAAGCATCTACAAATGCCAAAATAGAAGGATTCACATTTTGAAGTCTTGAGGTAAATTCCGGGTGAAACTGAACCCCTAAGAACCATGGATGATCAACTACTTCAACTGCCTCAATAAGTCCATGTGATTCACCTGTAATATCCATACCATTGGCTTCAAGTACTTCTCTGTATTTAGGGTTCGCCTCATAACGGTGTCTATGTCTTTCAAAAATCATTGGAGCATCATATGCCGCTCTAAGGTTTGAACCCTCTTTTGTTTCACATTCATACTCACCAAGACGCATCGTTCCACCCATTGGAGATGTTTTCGTTCTTACTTGTTTTGAACCACTGGCATCAATAAATTCATCAATAAGGTAAATAAGCGGATTAGCTGTATTTTCATCAAATTCCACAGAGTTGGCATCTTCAAGTTTCAGTACATTCCTAGCAAACTCTACCATAGAAAGTTGCATCCCAAGACAGATACCTAGGAAAGGAATTTTTTCTTCTCTTGCATACTGAATGGCTTGTATTTTACCTTCAATTCCACGTTCACCAAATCCACCTGCAACCAAAATACCATCACAGTCGTTGAGAAATTTCTGTGCACCATCTTCTTCTATTTTTTCAGAGTCTACCCATTTGATATTCACTCTAGTATCAAGATGTGCCCCAGCATGAATGAGTGCTTCTGTAAGTGATTTGTAAGACTCTTTAAGATCTAAGTATTTTCCGACAAATGCTATTTTCATCTCATCACTAGGCATGATGATCTTATGTACAAGATCACTCCACTCATCCATTTTTGGTTCACAAGTTTCAAGTTCTAACTGTTTACAAATAGGTGTAAGCATATCTTGTCGTAAAAAGTTAAGAGGCACTTGATAAATGGTTGAAGCATCTTCTGCAACAATGACAGAATCCTCTTCTACATCACAGCTATAAGCGATCTTTCGTTTAATTTCAGCAGATACAGGTACTTCAGCTCTAAGTACAAGCATATGAGGAGCAATACCTATACGTCTAAGCTCTTGTACAGAGTGTTGGGTAGGTTTTGTTTTAAGTTCACCTGCTGCTTTAATATAGGGTAAAAGTGTTACGTGTATATTCATTACTTTTGTTTTACCAAGTTCATGTTTCATCTGTCGGATCGTTTCAAGGAACGGCAGGCCTTCAATATCTCCCGTTGTTCCACCAAGTTCAACGATAAGGATATCTTTTCCTTCACCCGCTCTTATAATTCTCTCTTTAATTTCATTTACAATATGAGGAACCACTTGAATGGTTTTTCCAAGATATTTTCCTTTTCTTTCATTTTCTATCACTGTTTTATAAACAAGACCTGTTGTAAAATTGTTATTTTGAGTGAGTGATGTATCTAAAAAACGTTCGTAGTGACCCAGGTCAAGATCTGTTTCTGCACCATCCTTGGTTACAAAAACTTCTCCATGTTCAAGAGGAGA
Organism: Epsilonproteobacteria bacterium 4484_65; assembly: GCA_002085305.1. Lineage (GTDB taxonomy): Bacteria > Campylobacterota > Campylobacteria > Campylobacterales > Sulfurovaceae > Sulfurovum. The sequence goes on from NATJ01000032.1 coordinate 5,710, forward strand.
CATGGTACCGGGATCAACATTGATATAAGGGTCAAGCTTAAGTACACCTACACGTTGTCCTGTATGCTTAAGAAGTGTTCCTACGCTTGCAGCTGTAATACCTTTTCCCAATGAACTCAGTACACCACCAGTAACAAAAATATATTTTGTTGAAATTTCACTCATTTAACATTTTCCTTTAATTTATGCAACAATTGGCATAATGATCGTAATAAAATTATCGTCTTTAACGATAAATGGCAAAGATGGTTCATTGAATTCTATAGTAAATTCATTTTTATCAATTTGTGAAATAAAATCTAAAATATATTTACTGTTAAAAGAGAGTTCAAATTTTTCATCTAAACCTGTATGAAGTTCCAATTCTGTTTTTGCTTCAACATTATCAGCACTTAAAGAGTTAAAAATAATAGCATCCGAGAGTAGTGTCATTTTAATCTCTTGAGAAATAGTAGTGATCATTTTAATGGCATCCAACATCTCTTTTTTAGGAAGAGTGATTGCATGCTTAACTGTTGAAGGAACAATTCTCTGATAATCAGGAAATTTACCATTGATGAGTCTGGTATAGAAAAAATAATTTTCATTTGAAATAATAAGATTTGTTTCATCAAAGAAGATATCAATTTGATCTAAAAAAAGTTTTTGTATTTCTAATATAGCTTTTTTAGGAACGATTAAAGAGAGTTCCTCACTGTTTGAACTTTGAATTGTTGCAATAGCCAATCTTCTGGTATCAGTACCTACAAGATCTGTTGAATCATTTTTAATATTGATAAGAGCACCGTTAAGTTCAAATTTCGGATTGTTTGTATCTATGGCTGGAGAAATTTTCTTAAGATTTTGAATAAGGCTTAAAGAGTCCAAAGTAATTTGAGGTTTATCTTCTGCAGTCGGAAAACTTGGATAAGAGTCAGGATCAAACGTCGGTAATTTAAATTTAGAGTGTTTTTGTTTGATAATAAGTGTATTGTCTAAAAGTTCCAAAACAATTTCATCATCTTTTAAAATACGAATGATGTCAAGTAATTTTTTACCGTTTGCAGTAAATGAACCTTCAGATTCGATCATAATGTGATCAGTAACAATTTTTAAACCTATCTCTCCATCTGTTGCCTTAACAATACATTTATCATTTTGTGAGTTAAATAGTATATGTGATGTAATTTGACTAGCATCTTTTTTTTCTAAAAAAGGTTGTAGATTGATGAGTATTGACTCTATAATTTGTTTTTGTGCTCTTATCTTCATAGACTCCCCTTATTTTTAATAATTTAGTAGATAGTAGTAGTTTGACATGAAAATGTGAAAAACTACTTTATTGCCTGTGTTACCGTTGTTTTTATGAATGTTTAACTTTTTTAAAGATTCACATTTATTCACTTCTAAAATTATATCTTTTTTTTATTCAAGTTTTTAGAGGTGTTCTTTATTTCATTTTAGATCAAGTATCGGAATTTTGAGTATCTGTATTCACTTTATTTGAAAGTTCTTCTAATAATACTTTAAAATTTTCATCATTGTCTATGATCTCATTGATTTTTTTCATTGCATGTGAAATAGCAGTATGGTCTTTCATTCCAAAATATAAAGCAATTTGAGGCATAGAATTTGGTGTAAGATTTCGAGCTAAATAAATGGCTGTTCTTCTGGCATTGACGACAGCTTTGGTACGTTTTTTTGATTTGATATCAGAAGGTTTTATGTTGAGTTCACGAGAGACGATCTTTACAATATCATCAATGGTAATATTTTCTTTTTTCTCTTTGAGTTGATCTTTGATGGCATTTTGTGCAAAATCTAAAGTGATCTCTTGATTTAACATAGAAGATAGAGCATTGAGTTTAATGATCGTACCTTCAATTTCACGTATGTTATCACCCATATGTGTAGCGATAAAGTTGATGATCTCATGGTTAAGTTTTATCCCATCCAATTCACATTTTTTTTGAATAATAGCAATTTTTGTTTCAAGTCCTGGAGGTTGGATATCTGCCATGAGACCCCACTCAAAACGACTTTTAAGTCTATCAACCAATCCGGCTATTTTATTAGGTTGTCTGTCTGAAGTGATCACAATTTGTTTATTGGCATTATAGAGTTCATTAAAGGTGTGAAAGAATTCTTCCTGAGTCTGTTCTTTACGGCTTAAAAATTGTATATCATCTATAAGCAGCAGATCACACTCTCTAAACTTATCTCTAAATCTATCCATCGTTTGGGAACGTAGATGAGAAGTAAATGAGTTCATGAATTGTTCAAGTGTAGTATATATAACCGTTTTGCCAAGATCTATATGATAGTTACCTATGGCTTGAAGCAGGTGTGTTTTACCTAGTCCTACGCCACCATAGATAAAGAGTGGATTGTATTGTTTACCGGGTTTTTCTGCTACAGATTTTGCTGTAGTGTATGCAAACTGGTTGGAGTCCCCTACGATAAAGCTGTCAAAAGTAAGAGAGGGATTCAAATAGGTACTTTTAGAAGTGCTTTTTTCACTGTTTTGCTTGCTTACTGCTATAGAGGTTTGTTTAGTTTGTTTGCCTACGGTAATTTCTATTTCAGGTTTTACTTCATTCTGAAGTTCAAAAAGGTGTATAAGTTTATCGGTATATTTGGTTTTAACCCATTTTGCTATAAGCATATTGGGTGCAGAAAAATAAACCATATTACTTCGTGAGTGTTTTGTATCATAGATCAGTTTTTTGATATAGCGTTCATATTCAGTCTCAGAGATCTCTTTTTTAAGTTCATAAAGTACTTTTTGTCCAATATTCATACGTATCTTTCCTTACTTTTCACATTTACTGAAAAGGTTTAAACCTTAATGTGAATAACTTCTAGTATTTTAGCCAATTTAAGCTAAAATAGGGGCATTAAACATAGGTTGAATCTTTTATTCACTATGTGAACAAAGGTGTGAATGAATATTTTAGGAATAGACCCCGGAAGCCGTAATTTAGGCTACTGTATACTGTATTGGGATGGAAAAAAGTTTTCACTTGTTGAGGCAGGTTTGCTTAAAATAAAGACCAAAGAGCTACAAGAGCAGATCGTAGAGCTTGTAGAGGGCATAGACATCATTTTAAAGGCACATAAAATAGATGAAGTGGCTATCGAAGATATCTTTTTTGCCTATAATCCAAAGTCTGTTTTAAAGCTTGCACAATTTAGAGGAGCACTCTCCCTAAAGATACTCCAGGAGGTAGGATATTTTTACGAATATACCCCTTTGCAAGTAAAAAAAGCAGTGACAGGAAATGGTAAAGCAGCCAAAGAACAGGTGGCATTCATGGTGAAAAGATTACTGGGTATCAAAAAAGAGATAAAACCCTTAGACATCACAGATGCTATGGCAATTGCCATTACGCATCTTCAAAGAGTGAAAATGCGTAAAAAAACCAAGTAGGAAGTATTGAAATTTAGTTAGATAATGGTTGTGCGTTTTTCTTTACTGAGATCATGCGGTTTTTAGGTATAGTAAATGTAGCTTTTTTGTTACCTGCAACTGACTCTTCAATAATCATATCATACAGATAAACATCATTTTTAAAATAGGCCAAACCATCCTCTTCATAGACAGTAAAATAAAGCATATGCACAGGAACTGGTTTGCGTAATCTGATGGTTTTAGGTTTATTGGTCTCGATGATCTTTTCTATGTCACTGCGGGAATAACTTTTTTTAGCATTTTCAAGCAGTATATCCATAAGTTCAAATGGTTTGTCTACCCTCATGCATCCTGAACTGTAAAGCTTGTAACGTCTTGTCAACAGTGTTTTGTTGTCTGTGTCATGAAGATAGACAGCATATTTATTGGGGAACATAAATTTGATGCGGCCCAGAGCATTATTGTCTCCTGGAAACTGTACAAAACGATACGGTACACGCTTTTTACTCTTCTCGTAGGGGTCTAACATATCCTGGGTCACTTGTATCTCTTTTTTGCCTGAGAAAACATGAATATTATTTTCTTCCAGATACATAGGATTATCTCTCAGTACATGGATCAAGTCTCTTTTAATGAGATTGTCAGGGATCGTCCACGTAGGATTAACGACCATATATTCTATGGTATCATGAAAAAGAGGTGTAGGCCTGTCTAAACGTCCTATGACAATACCCATCTTCATGATCATATTGCCATTTTTGTAATAACGCAGGTTAAAATCGGGGATATTCACTTCAATATGCTCATTTTCAAAGTGTTTGGGATAGAGTTTTGTTTTATCCAGATTGGTGATAATAGCTTGTATATTTTTCTTTGCCGGCTGATTAAGATAGTAGGTCATGGTCTTATCTACTTTGCCATCTACTTTAAGCAAATAACGTTTTTGATACGTGATCACAGCCTGTTTAAGTGTTTCATCAAATTTACTGTTTATAGATGCATTTTTTGGATAGTCCCCTGAGATTTGAAGCCGTTTTTTTACCTGTTCTACACGTGATGACCTGTCACCTAATTTTAATGGAGTATTGCTATATTTTATCTTTGGAAATTTATCCATCACACGATAGTTTTTAAGTAGTTTTACCAGTTTTCTATAGCGTTCTTCCATAGGAAGAAGCGAGCTTAAATATGCGTAGATATTTCCATTGACAGCAGCAGAGTTGAGTTGTTTCTGATTTGGAAAGGGCTTGAATGACATTTCCCAATTTACTTTCACATCATCACTCTCTTTAAGTGCCTTAAACTTTTTTTGTACCAGTTTCCAATCTACATCACCCTGCACGATGAAGCGCACCAGACGTACAAAAGAGTTAGAGAGTATAAGGTCAAGCCTTGCATATACAGAAGCTTGTTTGGCAGCACTTATCTCACCATTGTCAAGAAGAAAAAAGAGACGCTTGATGGACTTTTGGTCAAAAGATTTGTCCTTATAGTTAAAAAGAGGATCATTCAATGCCCGGACAAGCTGACTCATCTTCTTTTCATTTTGTGTTCCTACCCATAAAGGTTTATTGCCCGTTTGAGCATATATATTTTGTACGATGGCTTTATTTTGCCCTTTAAGATGGGTTTGAAGAGAGTTCTGTATGTTTGCAGAAATGTTTTCTATGGAAAGTACCTGTGCCTGCAGAGGGTTTTGTATAAAAAGGAAAAATAATAAAAATAATAAAAAACGCAAAAAATACTCCAAAAAATGAAAAGTTTTGTAAAGGGGTATTATAATCAAATAAGGTAAAAAAAGGAAGAGTTGAAAATAGGGGGAAATTAAAACGTTCCACCAAGCCAAAGGCTTAGCAGAAAAGGTTCTTAGAAAGTGTAAGTTACACCAAAGTTCCAAGTGTCGATAGTAAAGTCAACATTGTTACCAGCATTGTTAACAAACTCATCATCATACAATGATACATAGTCTACGAATACAGAAACGCTGTCTGTGAAAGAGTAATCTGCACCGATACCCCAAGAGAAACCATCAAATGCATCAGAACTCAATGTATAACCAGAACCAGAAACTGTATAGTCAGCATCTGCATATCCAAGAAGTGCATAGATATCAAATGAATCAGTTACCGGGTACATTGGTTTCACATAGATTCCCCATGTATCAATCTCATTTGTTGATTCACCATGAACTACATGATTCCAAGAAGTGTCATCCATACCGATCCAGTATCTACCTTCAACCGCTATATAATCGTTAAATTTATAACCTGCTTGAAGCATGAATTGTGAATAGTCATCTGATCCCCAGTCACGTGTAAGAGTAC
>NATJ01000033.1 GCA_002085305.1 Epsilonproteobacteria bacterium 4484_65
GTTTGGTAGCCTTTCTCTTCTATCTCCTCAGCTGTAATGACTTCAACATTTGAAGTAGTATTCTGAATAGATTGTGCTGTTTTGTTGGTAGAGACTACGGTGATAGGTTCCAGTGTTTCGTCTGCGTATGTGTTTGTTGTAAGAAGTAGTGTAGCCGTTATAAGGCTGAGTGATTTGATTGCCATTTTGTTGTTATTCCTTGGTATGTTTAATAATCAGGAAGTGGAGACTTCAGTCCCACAAAAAATTAAGTTGCAAAGTGCAGGTGGGACTAAAGTCTCCACTTCCGAGCGTATAATAATATAAATGATTAAATGTTTAGTGCAGGAGGAGAAGTTTTATACTCTTGTATTTTAAAGGCATATTTATGGTACTGGAAATTGCTGTCTATCGTACACAACTTGTTGAGTGTTGAGTACATCGCAATGATTGCTAATGAGAAGTAGCGTCTAGTATAGCCTCTAAGGTGTTTCATAAGTGGAATTTTACATCAAAGTAGCTTATTAAATAGCTATTAAATAAAAAAAAGTATAATAGCTTTAATTATTATAACTATAACATTCAGGAGAATTCAATGGCAATTGAAACAGTAACATCAACAGACGCATTTAAACAACTAGTAACAGAGGTTACTTCACAAGCAGGCTACAGAGAGCCTATGGCATTTGGTATCGCGAGAGTTGACAGAGGTCAGAAAAACGCAGAAAAAGTACTTCAGGCAAACTTCGGACTTATCAACTGGAAAGAGAATTTTGGTTCAGCAGCTGTATTTATCAAAGCACTTGAAGAAGCAAAATGTACTGTAGACTTTTCAGGTTCTGAATTTGTGGCAACGATCAACGATAACTTTGTAGCCAATGCAATGGCAGCATTTGCTCCATATGTAGCAGAAGCAACAGGTGATGCACATAAAAATGTACAAGTGATCAAAGCACTTGCAGCAATGGAAGATATCGGTAAAGATTTCAGAATTGTATTTTTGTTTGAAGATGCAAATGCCCAGAGTGTAGAAGCAGTTTACTTGAAACTTTATGCACTTTCTCTTTCTAAAGCTGAGTTAAGAAAAGTAAATCTGAATGGTGCGTTTGGTATCTTGTCTAACGTAGCATGGGTAGGAAACACACCATACGAACTTGACTACCTTAGAGACAATGAGATCGAAATGAAACTTAACGGTACTTACCCAACGGTAGATTCTGTAGATAAATTCCCAAGATTCTTACAGCACGTGATCCCTGCAGACAATACACGTATCCTGGAAGCATCTAAAGTACGTATGGGTGCTCAGCTTGCTGCTGGTACAACTGTAATGCCTGGTGCTTCATACATCAACTTTAATGCCGGTACACTTGGTCCTGTAATGGTTGAGGGCCGTATCTCTTCATCTGCTATCGTTGGTGCCGGATCAGATGTTGGTGGTGGTGCAAGTATCCTTGGTGTACTTTCCGGAACAGATGGTAACCCTATAAGCATCGGTGAAAACACTCTTCTTGGTGCAAACTCAGTAACAGGTCTTCCTCTTGGAGATGCTTGTATCGTAGATGCGGGTATCACTATCTTGGCTGGTACGAAGATCAAGATCGCTCCTGAAGAGTTAGAGAAGATCAAAGCAGCAAATCCTAACGATACACTTGATAGTAAAACGACTTTCAAAGGTGAAGAGCTTCAAGGACTTGACGGTATCCACTTTAGACAAAACTCTATGACAGGCGAGATCATCGCTAGAAGAAGTACAAGAGAAGTGAAGTTAAACGCGGATCTACATTAAGATATGAATGACGAAAATGTAGTAGAACGTGTGTGCCTTTTGGCACTCATGAAAAAAGAAGCAGATGAAACACTCTCTGATGTGCAAAAGATGCTTGTTGAAACGGGTATGTTTGACATGAAAGAGTGTAAAACTGTTTTTAAAATGTTGAAATCTGAACAATATATCTCAGAAGATGGTGGTCTTACTATGAAAGGTGTTATGGAAGCCAAACTGGCTGAGGAAATGTTTAAACAATAAATATTTGATTTTAGTATGTTTTGCAAATAGCCTTTTATATAAAGTGTGGTGTTGTTGCTCTCTTCATTTTTTTAAAAAAAACGAAGCAAAAAATCGTCGTTGCTCTCGAATCGCTTTGCTTTCAAGGGCGTTCGCAACGACACTATTTTATAGAAGGAGTGTAATATGCGTGTAGACAAATGGCTCTCAGCTGTAAATGTAGTAAAACGTCGTACCATTGCTACTGATATGCTCAAATCAGGTGTTGTACTTGTAAATGGTATGAAAGCTAAAGCATCAAAAGATGTGAAGGTTGGAGACAAAGTTACGATAGAGTACCTTAAAGGTGCGAAGCATTATGAAGTTCTGCGGATCCCTACGACAAAGACGATACCTAAGAGTCAAAAAGAAGAGTATGTTAAGGAGCTTTAGATGAATATCAAACAGCAATTTGAGAAATTATTTAACAATGAATTATCTACAGAAGATGCAAGAGCATTTTTGATAGACCTTTATGAAAAAGGTGAGAGTGGGTCTGATATTGCAGCGGCTGCTTCTGTGATGCGTGAACATTCTATAAAGCTTCCTCTCTCTGCTGAACTTCAGGAGAAAGCTATAGATGTGGTAGGTACGGGGGGAGACAAGAGCGGGAGCTTTAATATCTCTACTACCGTTTCACTTCTTCTGGCTTCTTTGGGGTGTGTGGTAGCGAAACATGGGAATAGAAGCATTACTTCCAACTCCGGTTCTGCGGATGTACTTGAAGCATTAGGTATCAACCTTAATCTTTCAGTTGAAAACCAGATCAAGATGCTTGAAGAGACAGGATTTTGTTTTATCTTTGCGATGAACCATCATCCTGCTATGAAACATATCATGCCTATACGAAAGTCCATTGATCATAGGACTATCTTTAATATATTGGGTCCACTCACCAATCCTGCAGGTGCAAAAAAATACCTTCTTGGTGTTTTTGACCCCTCTTACATCAAACGTATGGCAGAAGCACTACTTGAATTAGATACAAAACGTGCGTTTGTCGTGAGTAGTCAAGATGGTATGGATGAGATATCACTGGCATGCAATACCTCTTTTGCCTATGTAGAGGCAGGGCGTATCTCAGAAGGTGAGATCAATCCTACCGCCTTTGGATTTAAACAAGCCCCTAAAGAGGCGATACTTGGTGGAGATGCCACTTTCAATGCGCAGATCACCAGAGATATTTTTTCAGGTGAAGAGGCTGGTGCAAAAAGAGACATTGTTGTGCTGAACGCCGCATTTGCACTTTTTGTAGATGGTAATGTAAGAGATATTCAAGAAGCTATAGCGTTAGCAGAGAGTGGGCTTGACAGTGGTAAGGCTAAAGAGCATTTGAATTTTATGGCAAAAGTTAGTCAGAAGTTAACATAATGTAGGTCGGGGTGTCCCCTCCCCGACTTCCAAATTTAATATACAAAAAAGTTTTTTATATGCAAATTAATGTCGGGGAGGGGACACCCCGACCTACGAGGGAAGAAATGATAAAAGAGATACAAGCTTCATTAGACAAATTAAATAAAGTAGTTGATTATCTACAAAATAATTTGCCTTCTAATGCTATCATATTCCTAAGAGGTGATCTAGCCGCAGGGAAAACCACACTGACCCAAGCCATAGCAAATGCAAAAGGTATAGAAGGTGAAGTCACTTCTCCTACTTTCTCTTTGCAACACTGCTATGGTGAAGGACTTTATCATTATGACCTTTATCGTCTAGACCATGAAGAGTTCATGCAACTGGGGCTCTTTGAAGAGTTTGAGAAAGAGGGTTGGCATATGGTAGAGTGGGGCTCTGATACACTTAAAGCCTTTTTAGAAGGTGTAGGCTATAATGTTGTCACGATAGATATAGAACCCAAAGAAAATAGTAGAATCTATAGGATAGCAATATAATGCATACACTTGAAGCTAAAAACCTTTCTAAAACCATTAAAAAGACTAAGATCGTACATGATATCTCTCTTGTAGTAAAGAGTAAAGAGATCGTTGGTCTATTGGGCCCCAATGGTGCAGGTAAAACGACATCATTCTATATGGTGTGTGGTTTAACCGGGGCTACAAGTGGTGAAGTTTTTTTGGATGGTGAAAATGTTACCCAACTGCCTCTAAGTAAACGTGCACAAATGGGTATAGGATATTTACCTCAAGAGTCAAGCATCTTTAAAGACCTTACGGTTGAAGAGAACCTTCTCATCGCAGCAGAAGCACTTAACATTAAAGAAGAGATCATTGAACCACGTATAGAAAAATTACTTGAGATCTTCAATATTGAACCTATCCGTAATCGTCAAGGGATACGTCTAAGTGGAGGAGAGAGAAGAAGGGTTGAGATAGCTAGAGCATTGGTAGGTGAACCGAAATTCTTACTTCTTGATGAGCCTTTTGCCGGGGTTGATCCTATTGCAGTTCTTGATATTCAAAATATTATCAAACAACTTGTAGATCTGGATATGGGTATTCTGATCACTGATCATAATGTACGTGAAACGCTGGGTATCTGCGATAGGGCCTATGTAATGCGCTCCGGAGAGATGCTTGCTACCGGAACCAGTGATGAGATTGCAAATGATGAGAACGTAAGAAAACATTATCTGGGTGAAGATTTTACGTTTTAGATTGATAGGACAGAAAATGGGCAAAGCCCATCTTTCCTGCGCTAACACTGGGTTCCACTCAGCGTGGAGCTCATGCACCTTGGTGCTTGATAAAAATAGGAATATTAGTATTGAAACTTTCTGACGTAAAACAACTTCTTGATAAAGAAGTTCAAGAGAGAAATAATACTTTAGAACTCTCCTACGAAAAACCAGATCCACTGCTCATTGCATCCAAATATCAAGATGAATCTGTTGCTCTTATCTGCGCCTTGTTTGGATATGGTAATGCAGGGCTTATTGTAAAGTTTCTGGAGAGTTTGGATTTTTCTTTATTGGAATCTAGTGAAGAGACGATAAAAAGAAAGCTTACTTCACATTACTATCGTTTTCAAAAATCTGAAGATGTAATAGCCGTGTTCATTGCGTTAAAACGCTTGAAAGAGCTAGATAGCATTGAAGATATCTTTTATAAAGGGTATAAAAAAGAGCATAATATCTTGGATGGGTTATGGCATTTCATAGATACCATAAGAGCCGTCTATCCTTGTTCAACACAGGGATATAACTTTCTTATAGGCTCTATACCTAAGGAAGTAAGCAGTACAGGAACATATAAACGTTATATGATGTACTTGCGTTGGATGGTACGTAAAGATGATCTTGATATGGGTCTATGGTCCAAGATAGATAAAAAAGATCTGCTTATGCCCCTGGATACCCATACTTTTAAAGTCTCACGAAAGTTGGGTTTACTGAAGCGTAAAAGTTATAATATGAAAGCAGTTTTGGAATTAACTGATAAATTTAAACAATGGGATAAGAATGATCCTGTAAAGTATGACTTTGCACTCTATCGTTTAGGGCAGGAGAAATTATTAAAAATATAAGTAGAAGTAGTATTTTTTAACCGGGTATTTAACACTTTTTATATATAATACAAGCAAATTATAATTAAGAGGATGTTTTATGGAAGGTGTATTTACGTACCTGGGCGCTATTTTCGGTCACGGTCAAATGATGTTTGTTGCACACTTGGTTTTAGTAGCTATTATTATACTTGCTATTGCAAAAATGGCTACAAAAAGTCTTAGAGCAGTACCAAATGGTACACAAAATGTGATGGAAGCATATCTTGGCGGTGCTATCGCTATGGGTAGAGATGTTATTGGTGAAGAACTTGCAAGAAAGTATCTTCCTCTTGTAGCAGCTGTAGGTATGTTTGTATTTGTTTCAAACGTGATCGGTATTATCCCTGGATTTGAATCTCCAACTTCAAATATAAATATTACATTGCCTTTAGCACTAATGGTGTTTTTCTACTATAACTACGAAGGTATCAAGAAAAATGGAGTAGTTCATTATTTTGCTCACTTTATGGGTCCTGTAAAAATACTTGCACCGTTGATGTTCCCTATTGAGATCGTATCTCACCTTTCAAGAATTATTTCACTTTCATTCAGACTTTTTGGTAACATTAAGGGTGATGACCTGTTCTTATGGGTACTTTTAATGCTTGTTCCTTTTGTTGCTCCACTTCCTGCATACATATTGCTTACATTCTCAGCAATACTGCAAACATTTGTATTTATGATCCTTATCTACGTCTATCTTGCAGGTGCTGTGCTCATGGATGCAGAACACGAATAATCGACTCTAAAAAATTCAATGGATGCTGTTCAATAAACTATCAATGAGATTGGGCAATAAACCGTTAGGATTTGTAATTAACTTTCTTTTAGGCGTTGCATGGGCCGCTGTGCTCATCGGTGCTGTAACTTCTTTTCTCTCTTTTTATCACAATAGTTTCTTTTTTGCTATTATCTCTGCATTTGTCGGGGCATTGCCAGGTTTGGTAGCTGTACTTTTGCTTGAACACATCATTACCAACAAAGAGAAACATTTAGAACTCAAAAAACAGACAAAATTACTTGAACAAATTCTTAGAGAAAAAGAAAAACATCCTTTAAAATGAATATTAGAATAATACGAATCAGTTTTATTTTTATTTTTATCAGTTTTATCTTTCTTTCACCTGTGCTAAATGCAAAAAATATAGAAGCGTATTACAGTGCTGAATTTGGTATTGTAGGCGAAGTAGCAAGAGCACATGCTACACTTACTTCTAATGGTAGATCTTATACTTTAGATGCAAATATAAAGGCAGTAGGAGCCATAGCCAAAACAGTGACAAACAACCTCAAAGAACGGCATATCTCTAATGGGCATATAGTCAAGGGTTTACTGGTAACTGATGTGTACCAGATGATAAAATCTTATGGGGTGTATAACAGTACGACGATCTATTGGGTGGATCATAAGAGAAAGAGAGTTACAAGACACTACATAAAATGGGAAAAAGGCAAAGAGATCATAAATGAAAAAGTAAGACTTGGCTACTACGGCAAAGATGATCTGATGACACTTTTTATGAATCTTTCCAAGCATATTAAAGAGAAACATAAAAGTAAACATTATAGATTTTCTGTAGTGGGTGCAGACCGTAAAAACGGACGAGTTGATGTTATTGTACCTTCAGGAAATGCTTTAAAACAGATGAAGATTCTTATGGGTGAAGGTAAAAAAAGAGACTGGTATAGTAAAGTAGTGATGCATCGTAAACTCTATAACAGTGAAAAAGGTGAATTGGAAGTGCGGATAGGCAAAGAGGGCTTAGTGGAAAAAGCTGTTTTGAAAGATCTGATTTTCTTTGGTGATGTACGGATTATAAGGCAATAACGCTATAATGGCTTTAATTAAATAAGCATTATTTTATAAGGAATATCTCTATGTTTGAAACCGTCATCGGTCTTGAAGTTCATGTTCAACTTAATACTAAAACGAAACTCTTTTGCTCTTGTCCTACCTCTTTTGCAGAGCATCAAAATGTAAATACATGCCCTACTTGCCTTGCTCTTCCTGGAGCCTTACCAGTAGTCAATAAAGAAGCAGCTATCAAAGCAATGAGACTTGGATATGCGATCAATGGAAATGTAAATCACAGCTCTAATTTTGATAGAAAGAGTTATTTTTACCCAGACAGTCCTTCGGCGTACCAGATCACACAGCTTACCAAGGCTATAGTACAAAAGGGTGAAGTGTTCATAGACCTTAAAGATGGCACACAAAAACGCATCGGTATGACCCAGGCACACCTTGAAGCGGATGCCGGAAAAAATATGCATGAAGGTAACCACTCTAAAGTGGACTTGAACCGTGCAGGTACACCACTACTTGAGATCGTATCAGATCCAGATATGAGAAGCTCTGATGAAGCAGTGGCATACTTGAAAAAGCTTCACTCAACCGTACGTTACCTTGACATCTCTGATGCAAATATGCAAGAGGGTTCATTTAGATGTGATGTGAATGTTTCTATCCGTCCAAAAGGGCAAGAAGCATTTGGTACTAGAGTGGAGATCAAAAATATCAACTCATTTAAATTTGTAGCTGCTGCTATCGCCCATGAAGTACAAAGACAAACAGAAGCATATGAAGATGGCGTGTATGAACAGGAAGTAAATCAGGAAACACGTCTTTGGAATGTAGCTGAGGGAGTGACGAAGTCTATGAGAGGAAAAGAGGAAGCAGCTGATTATCGTTATTTCCCGGATCCTGACCTACGTCCTTTGATCGTTACAGATGAGATGATAGCTGAGGCAAAGATCATGCCGGAACTTCCAGATGCAAAAGT
>NATJ01000124.1 GCA_002085305.1 Epsilonproteobacteria bacterium 4484_65
AAAAAAGAACCCATTGGTGCGGTTTGGTATGATACAGTTACTGCACCTGATGAAAAACAATTTGATATAACTCCTCTATTTAGTTGCCTTTTTGTGAACAATGGTCCTGATGAGGTATTGATCCAAATTAACAACAAATATCAATTCCCACTGGCAAAAGATGGTTGTTATGAGCTTAACTATGGATATCCAAAAATAAGAAAAATATCCCTAGTCTGTGAATCAGGTAAGTCGGCTACGGTAGATATTAAGGGTGTTTATTAAGCTCTCTTTGAGGATTTTAAAATGATTAGAATTTGGGGCGGCGTTAGAGATTTAATAAATACTTTACTAAAAAGAGATTACCGTGACACTTTTCTAGTTTTACAAAAAGTAACCACTAAATATCCTTGGGGCAGTGATTTTGGCTACCTTTTAATGCTCAACCCTTCTCCCAGTGATTTAGATGGCAACGATACTTTAGATTATATAGAAAAAACTGGGATTACCGATACATCAGAGGCACTGCAAATAGACCAAACCTTTGTATTTGCTGACCTTGAACATTATGATGCTCTACCTTCTAGTGGAGGTTATGTTAGGGCGGTAGCCCAAGCGGGTGTTGCTAGGACGGGTTCAACAGATGGTAATGTTTACTTGACCAAGATCACCTTTGATCTAGGTTATGTGGACTCTAGCGGCAACTTTACATCAAAGTCCAGTGCAACTGCAACAACTAATTTCAACACAAACTCTACAAGTTATGACCTCTGTAGCGGGCAGGCATGGCTCAGTTATGATTTTGACATTCCTAGTGGCTATAAATTGGCCTTACGGGTAAGGCTATACGGGAAAGTTGCTACCACTGAGAGCGGCAAAATGAAGTTGTGTTGCGGTAGAGGTTCTTATGATAGCTTCCTAGAGTTCTAACATGGGTGTATTTGTTAAATTTAAAAAGCCAACAATTAAAGAGGTCGTCAAAAGATTAATCAAACTTGAAGAAGAAGTTGGCAAAATCAAACCTGAAGTTATGAGTGCAGTAGAGCAAGAATTGAACACTAGGACAAAACAACTACAGGACTTGCTGGCAGAGGTAGTCGCTCTGGTTGCCTTATTAAAGAAAAAGGGCTTTATTACTCAAGAAGAAATAAAAAAGTGGTTGGTAGAGAAGAAAAATGGCTAATTACTATGTAGACCAGACACTTGGAGATGACAGCAATCCAGGCACAATAACACAACCTTGGAAAACGATAAGCAAAGTGAATTCTACTTCTTTTAGCCCAGGAGATAGTGTTTATTTTAAACGAGGGGAGGTTTGGCGTGAAACTTTGATTATTCCTTCTTCTGGTTCAGATGGCAACCCTATTACTTTTGGGGCTTATGGAACAGGAGATAAACCTAAGATTAGTGGTGCTGATGTTGTGACTGGGTGGAGTGGTCCTGATGAAAATGGAGAATATTACAAATCGGGATTTACCACGGTTCCCAAAATTGTTTTGAGAGACGGTTCAAGAATAAGCAAAGGAATGGTTGGTAGTTTGGGCGTTGATGAATGGGGATACGATAGCGGAACATTATATTTGGGATTTGACCCCACAGGCTATACAATTGAAGCAGGGCAGAGAACATCGCCTGTAACCATAAATGGAAAGTCATACATAACGGTACAGGATATCACTATTTACGGTGGCAACAATCGTGCTGATATGGATGCAGCGGGAGGCAACATCTGCATTTATAGTACATCTACCAATATTTTCCTAAGTAATATTACTTCTTATGCGTGCCATTTCAGTGGAATAGGCGTGGGTGGTAGCAATGTTTCTGATATAACTATATCCAACGTAGTTGTGTATGATACTCTGGCGGCTGGCATTCGCTTTGCTTCAGGCGTAACAAACAGTACGCTATCTAATTTTTTAGTACACGATTGTGCTATGCTTCCAAGTGATGATGGAGCTGGCGGTGATGGTGGAGGAATTGAGGTAACAACTGATTGTGACAATATCGACATTTTTTGCGGTGAGGTTTACAATACGGGAGCTGGGCTAACCTCATCACAGAAACCAGACCCAGGAATAGCTATATATCAATCCACCAACATTGATGTAACTAGGGTCAAAATACATAACTGTTATGGCGGCGGAGCTTATTATCGTTCTGTTACATCGGGCAAATCATGTAGTGGGAACTTTACTTATAACATAGTTTACAACAACGGAGACTTAAGCGTTACTTCTGATACTGTCTTATACGGCTTGAGACTCGGTGGCGTCGATGGCGGTAAAGTTACAGTTAATGTGTATAATAATGTTTTTGCAAGCAATAGATGCGAAGTTGTTGGTAGCACTGGTAAGATGGGAATGGTTTATGTTGGAAGCTACTCTAACATCGAGTTCAAAAATAATATACTAAAAGACCCAATTGGAGACTACTCTTATTATGTTTTAACAAGTGGAACATCAGTAACATATACGGCTTCCAACAACTGCTACTATACAACAGGAAATAACAATAGACAATGGAGACTTTCACCTCAAAGTTGGTTCCCCATGCATAGATGCAGGGACAGATGTTGGTCTTGATAGAGACTTTGATTACAATCCTGTTCCTTGGGGGACGGCGCCTGACATAGGGGCTTTTGAGCTGGTTAGAAGGATAACTGTACTAAGACTGTCCCATCGTCCAGAGGACTGCCGAAGCGGAGGATGGGTTGACCTTAGCCGTTTTGGAAACCACGGAATGCCTCACGGAGGAGTAAGGCCGTTTCAAATTGCTCCTGGGGTGATGGGATTTAAGTTTGATGGAGTAGATGATTATGTAGAATTACCCAAAGATAAGAGTTTAGATATAACCGATGAGGTAACGTTTCAAGCGTGGTTTTATGCTTTTTCTTTTGAAAGCCCAGAGGACTATCCAGCTCTTATTGACAGAGGAGGGTGGAATAGGAATTGGAAAGTTTGGTTTATAAAAGATCCGCCAAAAGTTCATTTGGTCTGGGGAAATGGAGACGATTACGATACTTTACAGAGTGATGTTATTTCAGCTAACCGATGGTATTACGTAGCAGTCGTATTTAAATCTGCTTCATATACTAAGCTATATCTTAATAATTTAGTTGAGGAAAAGGACACTAACGTTAGTTGGATAATACAGTCAGATTACCCTTTCACTATCCAAGACCCAGTCAGAGTAATGAAAATAGTTATTGCTGAACCAGCTATCATAGCTAGTGCTTGGTCTGAGGACGAAATCCGTGAAAACATGTATCGCTCACCCATCTACCGCATGCTCCGAGGACTGCCAAGGAGCTTTGTGTATGTGAAAGTCCCATTTTATAGGAGGAGAAAACATGTTCAATTTAACCTATAAAGACGAACAAGACCTTTATTACTACATAACAGAAGGCCGTTACCTCAAATATGGCGACGGAATAACAAGAGATGGCAAATTACAAAGACTTGTCGCTGCTGCCCAATGGATGCTTTCTGGCCTTGGTTATGATATAGGCCCAGCTGGCATAGATGGTAAGTTTGGCCGTGCCACAGAAGCGGCTGTCAAGGCCTTTCAAGCTGACCACGGATTGGCTGTTGATGGTATTATAGGACCTAATACGGTTCATGCTTTAGTCTGGCACTATGTAAGGAAAGGAAGGCCACATCCAAAGGCCGCAACTGTGTATAAGGCAGAAGAGGTACCAGTGCCGCTTCCAGTTGGTCCTGAGTTTCCATGGAAGTTTTTGCTCTTTGCAGGTGTAGGAGCAGTTTTGATAGCATTACTATGGACTAAAAAGAAGGAAAGCGAAAAGAAAAAATAAAGGAGGGTAAAATGGCCAAAGATGTATTAGACGAAGTAGTGTTACAAAAAGAGTTTTCACCAGAAGGAACAGAAGAAGAGGAAATCTTAAAGAAACTAAAAAAGAAAGAGGAGAAGGCCGAAAAAACAGAAAAACCAAAAGTGGGAAGACCATCCAAAAAAGAAGAGGCATTGAAACTGGATACCCAATTAAGGAGAGAGGCAACAAAGGAACTTACAAAGGACTTTAGACATCTCCTTGGTGCAGCAAGTGAGGTAGCTTTCTACAAAAGAGACCCAAAATTTGGTAAAAGACACTACTTAGTTACTCTTGATACACCCGACTTGGGCAGGTTTAGCAACCTAAATGAGTATATAGAGGCCTATCTTGTGCCTAAATTTGGCCGTGGTGAATATGTAGCTCAATTTAGAGTAAAGCAATCAGATGGACCAGATGAAATACATGAGCGGGTAGTAGATACTGGAATTGACTTTGCAGAAACCCCTGAGTCTCAATTGGAACAGGTGACCAAAATACATGATGAGATTAGGAAATTGGAAAGGGAAAGGGCCGAGTTAATGAAGCAACACTTTTCTGAACAGATAAATGCACTTGAGAAAAAAATGATAGACAACTACAATGGGCAAACTTGCTTTTGCCTGTCCTTACTCCATTTTTACAGAGTATGATTGACAAAGGTAAAGGAGAAAAAGATGTACTTGATACTGCATTAAAATTTATGTCTGTTTTAGAGACAAGGAGACAAGATACAGAGAAAATCATAAGTGCCATGGAAAAGATTGGCCAAAATAAGAGCCTTGTTGACCAGTTGGTTGAGAGAGTTGCTACTGACCCAAATAACATAAAGAGAGCAATAGATTTTATGCTTGAGGCTAAGAAGACAGTTGGTGATAGAATAATAGACAACCTACTTGGCAATCCATCTATCACAGGGATTTTGATGGATAGACTTTTGCCCAAAAAGGAACCGCCTCAACCAAGCCCTTTTGGCACATAAAGATAGAATTAGTGAGACAATAGAGACTATGAGAGGACTAAAAGAGATTATGGAGATTGTGTCCCCGCCTAGACCAGCAGCAGAGCCACCTAAGAGTCCTATGAGGCAGATGTTAGACACAATGAAGGAAATGAAGGAACTTGGCGAGGTATTAAAGCCCCTTTGGGGAGTATCAGAGACAAAATGGGGTGCCATTACAAGTGTATTTAGTAAGGTTATAGAGGGCCTTGCACCTACGTTGCAGAAGATTGCAGAAGGATATGCATCCGCTCAGGCAGCTAGATTGTATGAAGTTCAAACTAAATTAAGAGGCCTACCTCTAAAACCAGAGGTACCTGCAAGCGAAGTTAAGGCAGAAGAAGAAGTAGAAAGGCCACCAGAGGTAAAAGAAAGACCTGAAACCCCTGAGACCATAGAAAAAGCTGTAGAAGTGATTAAAAAGCCAGAAAAAAAGACATTTGAAGAGATTATTATCCACACTGTCCATGAGCTGGCTGAGTCAGGTAAGGTTGTTGACGCTGATAGTCTAACAGCTAACATTTCTAAAAACCTAAAAGAGGCAATGGAAAATGGAGAGGTAGAGACAAAGGAAAATCTGCCTGATGAACTCTTGAATGCTCTATACAAGGTAATCCCAGATTACAAAAATTATGAACCTGTGGCTAAGACGATGGTGAATAACATCTTACAAAACCTAGGAGCATAAGGTGGAGGCAATAAGGCTTAAACCTGGAAACTATGACTTAGCAATAGATATAAGCCTACCATTTTGGGCTGAGTATGTACCATTTGTAGGCGGATGGAAGAGCATAAATCCTCTTGATGTAAAAAAGGCGGCGGAGACAGTCTTTCCGCCGCTTGGAGTAACATTAAATGCTATTGATGCTCCTGGGATGTTCAGCGATACCTATGAATTTTATATAACGGCTGAGAGTGAAGTTGATGTAAATGAGCTTGCAAGACAGCTAAGAGATTATTTAAGAGATAGAATAAATAAGTATATAAAAGTCACCCCTAAAGAGGCAATTGAGCTTACCCCAGAACAAATAGAAAAAAAGGCAAAAGAAAACTTTTTAAGAGGACTGGGAGATTTTGTTAAAAAAGTAGCTTTTATAGGTGCTTTAGGACTTGTTGTTGCCCTTGCTTGGAGTCCACCTGTTAAGGCTTTATTTCAAGTTAAGCGTAAGGAAGAATAGAAAATGAAAGACTGGCCTAAATATCTATTGGCTATTGTTGGTGTTTATTTATTATATAAATTTACCAAAAAGAGAAAAATCAAACCACTAAAGCCAACAGAGCCAATAGTAGGTGGACCATGTGAGTATGAAGAAGTTAATGGATTATGCAAGCTAAGTGTGCCTTATAAAATAAATAATAAATACAGAGTAAATGTCTCTGTTGTTGAACTGGAAAAAGGCTCTATCCCTGAGGGAAGAGTTTTTAATTTAATAGTAAATGGTGACTATCTAACAAAAGAGTTTCTAGAAAGGAACAACATAAAAGGTGGAGAGACATATAAATGCCTAGTAAAGTTTATTAAAAAAGGCACTTGTACCCCTATTATAATTGAAATTCCTGGATTGGGTTATGCCTCTTGAGATGCCAAGGAGGTGACCTAAAATGGAAGCAACAGTTAAAACTTTATACCATGATTGGATAAATGTATCTAAGTTGTCTGCAATTTCTGCAGACTTAGGTAGTATTATTGCAGGAAATATCACACTTGGTACTCTTGGTTTTATAAAGTCAAAAGGTAAAGATTCTTACGCAGATACTGATGCTGGTTTTTGGCTTGGTTATGATACAGATGCATATAAAGTTAATATTGGAAATGCTACTAATTTTTTAAAATGGGATGGAACAAATCTAAATCTTTCTGGTATTCTAAGTGCAAGCGAGATTCATATTCCAAACGAGACTGCTGCTGAGAGTTTTCATGTCAATGTTAATGGTGATATGTGGCTTGGTTGCAATGTGGCAGATTTTAACACCGACCCTAATAATGCTGTCGCATATATATTAAAAACAGGAGAGGCAAGATTTCAATCCGTTGTTTTAGAAAATGACGTAGTTGTACGAGACTTACAAGCAGGCTCATCAATACATGGTAACAGCGGATAAGATAGCCGCAAATAGTATCGATACAGAACATTTGAAGGCTGATAGTGTAACAGGAAGCAAAATAGCCGCAAATTCTATTACAGCTAGCCATATACAAGGAGACCAGATGCGGGGACTTATAAGGTGAACATTGGGGATGCAAATAAGTTTTTGAAGTGGGATGGGAGTACCTTGACAATTCAAGGTAAACTAGTTGCATTGAGTGGTTCTGTTATAGATGGTGTATATATTGAGGATGCCACTATTACAGGAGACAAAATAGCCGCAAATAGTATCGATACAGAACATTTGAAGGCTGATAGTGTAACAGGAAGCAAAATAGCCGCAAATTCTATTACAGCTAGCCATATACAAGGAGACCAGGATTGGGAATGATGCGGGGACTTATAAGGTGAACATTGGGAATGCGAATAGGTATTTAAAATGGACTGGCGATGACTTAATCATTAATGGTAAAGCACAATTAGGGAGTAGTAATGATTATGTGGAGATTGGAGATTTGAATTATCTTTGTCAAATTCGTTTTATTGCGGATGGAGTTCTTCAAGGACGGATTTTTTCTTTGGATATTAACACGGGTGATATATATGTTGAAGCCGAAGATAATTTAACTTTAGAGGCTAAAACTGGAGGAGAAGTTTATATAAAGGCAAATGGTGAGTCCAGAATAACAGTCCGAGATTCTATTGTTTTTTATAAATCACTTACACCTTATTCGGATGCCGTGCATGATATTGGAAGTAGCTCTCGCACTTGGAACTATGGATACATCAATACCATTTATACTGACCTGCTTAAACCGAAATCATCCACTTCTGATATTGGCGACTCAGACAATTATTTTCAAGATGGTTATATTGACACTCTTCATGTTGATTTAATCAAAAGAAGAGCGAGTACATCTGATATTGGGGAATTTTCTTTTCGTTTTGATAATATCTATGTGACTAATGCCAATTTTTGTAATGCTAATGATTACTGCTCTATTGTAGATTTATCAGAAATTCTGCCAAAACCAGCTTGTAAATTAATAGAAGAATTAAAAGTTGATAATTATTCTACTGAAATAGGTAAACATATCTCTCATGCATCTTGGCCAGGTTTTGTACGTAATTTAAAGTATGTTGATGTGCCTGCTGATGATAAAGAGAGATTAAAAGAAATAAAAAAGCTGGTTAGTAAACAAGTAGGAGTATATAAAAAAGATGGGAAAACTTATATAACATTTGAAGTTTCATCTATTAATGTCAGTATAGTTGATTCAATTATTATAGCTGCTATTAAAGAATTAAACGATAGATTAAAAATATTAGAGACAAAAATAAATTAAGAGATGAAAATAAAAAATATTTACTTTGAAAGATTACAAAGCAGCCAAATAGAAAGCATTTTAAATAAAGATTTACCTATAAAACTTGCATACTTGATAGGAAGAGCTTTTGACAAATTAAATAGTGAAAGTAGAACATATTTTAAAATGAAACAAAAATTAATAGAAAAATGGGCAGAAAAGGATAAAAATGGTAAAATTAAAACTGAGAAAGACAATCAGACAATAATATGGAAAGATTATAACAAATTTATTAAAGAACTCAGGGAGTTACAAGATACTGAAGTAGAGATTAATATAAAACCTATTGAAATAGACTTAGATGAACTTGAAAAAAAAGGTATCACTTTTAAACCAGGAGAAATAATGTTAATGCCTTTTTTAAAAATAAAGACTTAATGTTGACATTAAAAGAACTAATACAAGAAGCTAAAAAATCGGCTATCCAAATAAGTCCTTATTCCCCGCTTGTCAA